>JAEENW010000117.1 GCA_016283945.1 Bacillota bacterium | reverse complement strand
ACGGGCAAGGGAGTCCACGTGGTGACGGTCAACGACTACCTCGCCAAGAGAGATATGGAGTGGATGGGCCAGGTCTACACCTTCCTCGGGCTCACCGTAGGCTGCATCATCCACGAGGTGAGCGGCGACGACCGCAGGGCCGCCTACGCAGCCGACATCACCTACGGCACCAACAACGAGTTCGGCTTCGACTACCTCAGGGACAACATGGCGATCTACGCCAGCCAGCAGATGCAGAGGGAGCTCAACTACGCGATCGTGGACGAGGTCGACTCCATACTGATCGACGAGGCCAGGACCCCGCTCATCATCTCCGGCGCCGGCAGCAAGTCCACCGATCTCTACTTCAAGGCCGACAAGTTCGTAAGGACCCTGCGCGCCGAGGACGACTTCACGGTCGACGAGAAGGAGCGCAGCGTGGCCCTCACCGAGCAGGGCGTCTCCAAGTGCGAGCGCTACTTCGGGATCGAGAACTTCGCCGATCCCGACAACATGGAGATCAACCACCACGTGATCATCGCCCTCAAGGCTCACGCCCTGATGAAGAGGGACGTCGACTACATAGAGAAGGACGGCGAGATCGTCATCGTCGACGAGTTCACCGGCCGCCTGATGTTCGGGCGCCGCTACAGCGACGGCCTCCACCAGGCCATCGAGGCCAAGGAGGGGCTTGGCGTGCGCAACGAGTCCAGGACTCTCGCGACCATCACGCTGCAGAACTACTTCCGCATGTACTCCAAGCTCGCGGGCATGACCGGTACGGCCAAGACCGAGGAGGATGAGTTCATCGACATCTACAACATGCAGGTCATCGAGATCCCTACGAACCGCCCGGTCCAGAGGGTCGACCTCGACGACAGCGTGTACAAGACCCAGAGGGGCAAGTTCCGCGCTATCACCGACGAGATCGTCAGGCGCCACGCCACAGGCCAGCCCGTGCTCGTGGGCACCATCTCCGTCGAGAAATCCGAGATGCTCAGCGAGATGCTGAAGAAGCGCGGCGTTCCCCACAACGTGCTCAACGCCAAGCAGCACATGCGCGAGGCCGAGATAGTCGCCCAGGCGGGCAAGCTCGGCGCCGTCACCATAGCGACGAACATGGCCGGCCGAGGCACCGACATCATACTCGGAGGCCACGACGCCACTAAGGACGAGCAGGACGCGGTCAAGGCTCTCGGAGGCCTCCACATCATAGGCACGGAGCGCCACGAGTCGAGGCGCATCGACAACCAGCTGCGCGGCCGCGCGGGACGCCAGGGAGATCCCGGCTCGTCCCAGTTCTTCATAGCGCTCGACGACGACCTCATGAGGCTCTTCGGCGGCGACCGCATCCAGGGGCTCATGGAGCGCCTCAAGCTCGACGAGGACACCCCGATCGAGGCGGGCATGCTCAGCAAGTCCATAGAGAACGCCCAGAAGCAGGTCGAGGGCCGCAACTACGGCATCAGAAAGTACGTCCTCCAGTACGACGACGTCATGAACCGCCAGAGGTCCGTCATCTACTCGCAGAGGAAGAGGGTGCTCATGGGAGAGGACCTCACCGACACCCTCGACGGCATGATGAAGGACATCGCCGGCGAGATCGCCGACTACATCGCGGCGGGTTCGGAGTTCCCCGAGGAATGGGACTTCGACGAGATGAACAAGCGCATCAAGGCCGTGAACAGGGCGATACCCGCGATCAGGCCGACCGACGAGGAGAAGCTCTCGCTCACCCGCGACAAGCTCGAGGATCTCATATACAAGGACTTCATCATCAGCTACGCGAAGAAGGAGGAGGAGATAGGCGAGGAGCGCCTCAGGGAGCTCGAACGCATGATCCTGCTCTGGGTGGTCGACCGCATGTGGATGGACCACATCGACGCCATGGATCAGCTCAAGGCAGGCATCGGCCTCCGCTCCATAGGACAGCAGGATCCCGCGCAGGCCTACGCCAACGAGGGCGGCGACATGTTCGAGATGATGATCAGGAACATCGGCGACGAGATGGTCAAGTACTGCTTCGCCATCACGGTGCAGACCGACAGCGCCAGGAAGGAGGTCGTGAGCATAGGCCAGTCCAAGAAGGACGAGGTGGTCTCCGCGGCCGAGTCCGAGCGCAGGAAGGCAGCCAGCGCCGACACCGTCCGCCCCGGCCAGCAGATCAGGGGCTCTGAGAACCGCGGCGGCGAGAAGCCCCAGCCCATCAGGGTCGCCAAGACCCCCGGAAGAAACGACCCCTGCCCCTGCGGCAGCGGCAAGAAATACAAGAATTGTCACGGAAGGAACAGATAAGATGCTCAAGACAGAGGCAGTCAAGGCTCAGTTCGCTGAGGCAGGGGAAGCGCTCCATAAGCTAAAGGAGTCTCTTTGACAGCGAAGGGCTGAAGGAGAGGATAAAAGACATAGACCTCGAGTCTCAGATCCCGGGCTTCTGGGACGAGCTCGAGAGGGCGCAGAAGGTCATGACCGATAAGCGCCGCATGGAGAAGCAGCTCGGAGAGCTCGAGGAGCTCGAGACCCTGCTCTCCGACGCGCGCGAGTACGTGCAGATGGCGGACGAGGAGGGCGACGACGAGCTCGCCGACGAGGCCGCGGCCTGCATGGAAAGCTTCAGGGAAAAGGCCGAGGCCATGCGCATACGCACCCTGCTCACCGACGAGTACGACAGGAACAACGCCATAATATCGATACATTCCGGGGCCGGCGGCCTCGACGCCCAGGACTGGGCGGAGATGCTGCTGCGCATGTACACCCGCTGGTGTGAGGCCAAGGGCTACAAGCTCAGCCTCATCGACCTGCAGCGGGACCCCGAGGCCGGCATCAAGGCCGCGGAGCTCGTGGTCGAGGGCGAGTTCGCCTACGGCTATCTGAAGACCGAGAGGGGAGTCCACAGGCTCGTGCGCATCTCGCCCTTCAACGCCAACGCCAAGCGCCAGACCTCCTTCGCCTCGGTGGACATCACGCCGGAGCTTCCGGAGGACATCAAGGTCGAGATAGACCCCGAGGACCTCAGGATCGATACCTACAGGTCGTCCGGAGCGGGCGGCCAGCACGTAAACAAGACCGACTCGGCGGTGAGGATCACCCACCTGCCGACCAACATAGTCGTGAGCTGCCAGAACGAGCGCTCCCAGATCCAGAACAAGGAGTTCGCGATGAGGGTGCTCTACTCCAAGCTGCTCGCGCTCGCCAAGCAGGAGCACAAGGAGCGCATAGACGAGCTCAAGGGCAACTTCGGCCAGATCAGCTGGGGCAACCAGATACGCTCGTACGTGCTCCAGCCCTACACCCTCGTCAAGGATCACAGGACGAACGAGGAGATCTCCAACGTCCAGGCAGTGCTCGACGGGGAGCTGGATCCATTCATCAACGCTTCGCTGAACGCCCAGAGAAAGGCCTGATCCCAGGCCGGAAAGGCGCGGTCCGCAAATGGACGAGATCACGAGAAAAAAGAATTTCATAATCAACACGGCATACTTCGCCCTCATAGTCCTCATATACTATGTGACGGTCAAGTACGTGGTGAACGGGCTCATACCGTTCTTCCTCGCGGGGCTGGTCGCGGTCATGCTCAACCGCCCGATCAACAACCTTGCGAAGAAGCTGCGCATACCCCGGAAGGGAGCCGCCGCGCTGATCCTCATACTGTTCTACGTGATCGTGGCAGGGGTGCTGACCCTGATAATACTCAGGATCGCCTGGTCCGTTCTCGACTGGTTCGGGAACCTGCCGCAGCTGTACAGCAGCTACATCGAGCCGCTGGTCCGCAGGGCGATCGACTTCTACAACGAGCACGCCATAAACGCCGCCGGCAGGGCGGGGATCACGCAGACTATGATCTCCGACCTCCTGAGGAACCTGTCATCGATCGTATCGTCCATCTCCCGCTGGGCTATAGGGGTCGCGAGGAACATGGTAGTCGGAGCGCCTGCCACGCTGCTCCAGATCCTCTTCTCTATACTCGCGACGGTGTTCCTCTGCTTCGATTATCCCGAGATCAGCTACTTCGCTATAAGCCAGTTTACGCCCAAGGGGCAGCGCATCATCTACGACGCGAGGCGCTACATCCGCGTCAGCGTGGGAAAGATGCTCACCTCCTACCTCGTGATCATGTGCATCACCTGCGTCGAGCTCTTCACGGGCTTCAGCCTGATGCAGATCGACGACGCCATCACCCTGGCGGTCATAGTCGCGATATTCGACATACTGCCGGCTGCCGGGACCGGGACCATACTGCTCCCCTGGGCGCTGATCAGCCTGCTGAACTCGGAGTTCGCCACCGCGCTCGAGCTGGTCGTGCTCTACACGGTCATCACGGTCATCCGGAACATACTCGAGCCGAAGATCGTGGGCGGATCCATCGGGCTCAACCCGGTACTGATGCTCATGTCCATGTACCTGGGCGTCAAGCTCTTCGGAGCCATCGGCATACTCGTGATGCCGTTCACCATCATAGTCATCAAGAACCTCAACGATTCGGGAATGATAAGCCTGTTCAACAGCAAATACCTGCGGGACAAGGACAAGAGAAAGGCGGAACGAGATGTCGAGTAAGATCAAGGCGGTGCTGTTTGATTTCGACGGGACCATAATGGACACCAACACCGTCATCATCGACTCCTGGAACTACGCCTGCGAAAAGCACATGGGCAGGAGGCTTCCTCTGGACGTCATCATATCGACCTTCGGAGTCCCGCTCGAGCCCGCGATCCGCGAGCACATCGAGACCGACGACTGGAAGCAGGCGGTGGACGATTACAGGAGCTATCAGCACGAGAACTCCTGCGTCGTGCGGATGTTCGACGGGGTCGAGGAGCTGCTGCGCGAGCTCAAGGCGCGCGGCTATGAGATCGGTATAGTGACCTCCCGCACCTGGAAGAACGCCCCGCTCGCGCTATACGGCTTCGAAGAGACCGCAAAGCTCTTCGACGTCATAGTCTCCATGGAGACCTGCGACGCGCACAAGCCCGAGCCGGAGCCCCTGTACAAGGCGCTGGAGCTGCTCGGCATGGAGGCGGACGAGGTCCTGTACGTGGGCGACAGCAAGCTCGACCTGATGTGCGCCGCGAACGCCGGGGTGAAGTCCGTCCTGGTCGGCTGGAGCCTCTGCTTCCCGCCGGAGAAGGCGGAAATCGAATTTCCCGCGGATATCGTTATTGACAAACCGTCCGATCTGTTGGATATTATATGAGTTAGGATCACAGGCGGGTCTTCGGCGTTTTGCCGGAGCGCCGGGGGATCCGCTGAATAAGGCAAGCGCGCGGGTATCTTCGCCCGCGTCGATACGCTGGAGTAGCTCAGTCGGTAGAGCAGCTGATTCGTAATCAGCAGGTCGTCAGTTCAAGTCTGATCTCCAGCTCCACAGGACTTCTCCGGCTGCGCTACGCCCGGGGAGGTTCTTTTTCTATTCGGTCAAAAGGCATATACACATAAGCGGAAAACAGGAGGAAAAGATGATCTACAAGGACTTCAAGGGGCTGAAGCTCTCAAACCTGGGCTTCGGCTGCATGCGCTTCGCCAGAGATCCCGAGACCGGCGAGGTCGACCAGGAGCTGGTCAACGCCATGTTCAAGGCCGCCATCGAGGGCGGCGTCAACTACTTCGACACCTCTTACGCCTACCTCGACGGCAAGTCCGAGGGCGCCATGGCCGAGGGGCTGAAGCCCTATCCCAGGGAGAGCTACTTCCTGGCGGACAAGTTCCCCGGGCACTCCATCCCCGGCCCCGTCGACAACGAGGCGCTCTTCAACATCTCGCTTCAGAGGAGCGGGACCGACTACTTCGACTTCTATCTCCTGCACAACGTCACCGAGTGGTCCGTCAAGATCTACGAGAGCGACGAGTACCACATCATACCCGATATGCTCAGGATGAAGGAGCAGGGCAAGATCAGGCACTTCGGCTTCTCCTTCCACGGCGGCTGCGAGCTGCTCGAGGACTTCCTCACCCGCCACGAGGGCATGTTCGAGTTCGTGCAGATACAGTGCAACTACCTCGACTGGAGCCTGCAGAAGGCGAAGGAGAAGTACGACATCATCACGAAGCATGGCCTCAAGGTGTGGGTCATGGAGCCCTGCCGCGGCGGCAAGCTCGCGAGGCTGCCCGAAGCCGCCCACGAGAAGTTGCAGGAGCTCAGGCCGGGCTCGAGCGACGCGAGCTTCGCGTTCCGCTTCCTGCAGGGGCTTCCCGAGATCGGCATGGTGCTCTCCGGCATGAACGCGCTCGACCAGGTCACCGACAACCTGAAGACCTTCGAGAGCCGCCTCCCGCTCGGAGAGGAGGAGCTCAAGGTGCTCTACGCCATCGCCGAGGATATGAAGCGCGGAGTTCCCTGCACCGGCTGCCGCTACTGCTGCCCGGGCTGCCCGATGGAGCTCGACATCCCGTACCTGCTCGAGGTCTACAACAGCTACAAGGTCGAGATGAACGCCTCTATGTCCATGAGGCTCGACGGACTTCCCGACGAGAAGAAGCCCGCTTCCTGCATACAGTGCGGCCAGTGCTCGCACGCCTGCCCGCAGGGCATAGACGTGCCCGCGGCGCTCGCCGAGCTCGACAAGCTCTACAATGAGGGCCCGAAGTGGTCCGTGCAGGCGAAGAGCCGCCACGAGCAGGTCAGAAGAGACCTTAACATGAAGGGCTAGACGATACAGAAGGACGATCCCATGCTTACCAACGAGTTCATAAAAAAGGCCGCCGCTGAGGCGGAGGGCTACGTCATAGAGATGCGCAGGGAGCTCCACCGCAGGGCGGAGGTCGGCGGGGAGACCGTAAGGACCAGCGCTTTCGTGAAGGCTCAGCTCGACTCCATGGGCATCCCCTGGGAGCCCGTGCCCGCGAACGGCATCCTGGCGGAGCTGGACAGCGGCCGCCCCGGGCCCCGCATAGGCCTCAGGGCGGACCTCGACGCGCTCCCCATGCCCGAGGACGAATGCAACCTGGCAGGAAAGCGCGCGGTCATCTCGGACACTCCGGATAAGACCTGCCACGCCTGCGGCCACGACGCTCACACCGCCATGCTGCTGGGCGCGGCCAAGATACTCTCTTCGAACGTCGATAAGCTCAATGGCGTCATATACTTCGCCTTCGAGGACGGAGAGGAGAACGGCAGGGGCTGGCCCGGGATGCTCCCGGCCCTCGAGAACAAGGGCATCGAGAGCTTCTGGGCGATCCACGTGTGGGCGGACCTGGAAAGCGGGAAGATCTGCGTGCAGGGCGGTCCGCGCATGGCGGGCAGCATAGGCGTAGACCTGGTCTTCGTCGGTAAGGGCGGCCACGGCTCGAGGCCCGACCAGGCCGTCAATCCGGTGTTCTGCGCCGCGAACTTCCTGAACAACCTCGCCGTCGCCTTCGCGAACCAGATAGACGCGAACGAGACCGTCACGCTCGGGATCACGAGCATACAGGGCGGAGAAGCCTCCAACATCATCCCCGACACCGCCAGGGTGAGGGGCTCGATGCGCTACTTCAGCAGGAAGGAGGGCGAGAAGGCCCTTGCCATAATGCGCGAGGTCGCGGAGCACACCGCCCTGATGCACCACTGCAGGGTCGAGTTCGGTGAGAGGTGCAGGATCGCCGCGGGACCGGTATCAAACGATGCACGCTGCTCCGCTCTCGCGGAGCGCTCTCTCTCTGAGCTCCTGCCCGAGGGCTCCGTCGTGAAGGCCGAGCCCTGGTACGCGAGCGAGTCCTTCGGCCGCTATCTGGCGCTCTATCCGGGCGTCCTGGCGCATCTCGGCATCAGGGCTCCTGAGAAGGGCTGCGGCGCTGCGCATCACAACTCGAAGTTCGACGTGGACGAGGACGTCCTGAAGATCGGAGTCATGTCCACGCTCGGCTACGTTGCCGCGGTGACGGAGGAGTGGTGCGGGCAGGGACCGGCTGAATAAACGGGACGAAGCGCCGCGGGTCAGACGTCTGTCAGGCCATGAATGAAGCGAAAATAGAAGAATGAAACACATTAGAGCGGGAGGCTTACACCTCCCGCTCTAATTCTATGAAACATGTGAGTATTATCTCAGGAAA
>JAEENW010000116.1 GCA_016283945.1 Bacillota bacterium | reverse complement strand
GGTCGCCTCGTACACGAGCACCGGCATACTCTCCGCGGAGACCATGATACACACCAGCGCCATCGCGGGACGCCTCGTCCCCATGGGCCGCTACAGCTTCAACCATCCGCTGCTCGGCGACTTCATCGACAGCGGCTACGACGACTTCGTCGAATATCTCAGATATATCATCTGAGCCTTTCTTCCCGCGATGAGCTTCGTAAGCTTCAGAGATGTCAGCAAGATCTACCGTACGGGAGATGTGGTCATCAAGGCGGTCGACCACATCGATTTTGACATTGAGAAGGGCGAGTTCTGCGTCATAGTCGGCCCCTCCGGCGCCGGAAAGACCACGGTCCTCAACATGCTCGGCGGCATGGACGCCTGCAGCGGAGGGCTCATCGAGGTCGACGGCACCGTGATCAGCGGCATGAACGCGCGCCAGCTCACCGCCTACCGCAGGAACGACATAGGCTTCGTCTTTCAGTTCTACAACCTGGTTGGGAACCTCACCGCTCTCGAGAACGTCGAGCTCGCCTCGCAGATCTGCAGGGATCCGCTCGACGCGAAGGAGGTGCTCGAGGAGGTCGGCCTCGGCGGGAGGCTGAACAACTTCCCCGCCCAGCTCTCAGGCGGCGAGCAGCAGAGGGTCGCGATAGCCCGCGCCCTCGCCAAGAACCCCAAGCTCCTGCTCTGCGACGAGCCCACGGGAGCGCTCGACTACGTCACCGGCAAGCAGGTCCTCAAGATACTTCAGGACACCTGCAGGCAGAAGGGCGTGACCGTCGTGGTCATCACCCACAACAGCGCCATCGCGCCGATGGCTGACCGAGTGATCCGGATCAAGAACGGGACCGCCGAGAGCGTGACCCTCAATCCCAGCCCCGCCGACATCTCCGAGATCGAGTGGTAGCGATGAGCCCGCTCTTCAAGGACTTCGCGCGGGAGGTCGCAAATTCCCGCAGCAGATTCATCTCGATACTCATACTGGCCGCCCTCGCGGTGGCCTTTTTGTGCGGCCTCAGAGCGACCGCGCCCGACATGAAGAACACCCTGGATGCCTACATGGACGAACGAGAGTTCATGGACATCAGGGTGCTTTCTACTTTGGGGATAACAGAGGAAGACGTTCAGGCCGTGCTCGCGAGGGACGAGATCGAGAAGGGTGAGGGAGTCTACCAGCTCGACGCCCACGCGCTCGGCGGCGGCAGCGACATAGTCGTCAAGCTCTGGTCCATGCCGAAGGAGCTCAACCTCCTGGAGCTCAAGGAGGGCGAGTGGCCCTCCGGGCCGAACGACTGCCTCGCGGACAAGCAGCTGATGGCCGAGCTGGGCCTTTCCGTGGGCGACATCATAGAGCTGCAGCTCGAGGAGGACGAAGACCCGAAGGACCCCGAGGACGGCTCCGGCGCCGCTGAGAGCGACGGCAAGGACGATGAAGACGAGGACGACGAGGACTCCGAGCCCCGGCTAAGGTACTCTCAGTACCGCATCTGCGGGGTCGCGGCGAGCCCCTACTACATAAGCGTCGAGCGCGGTACCGGCAGCATAGGTACGGGCAGCATAGGGGCCTTCGTCTACCTGCAGGAGGAGGCCTTCGACATGGACTATTACGCCGCGGCCTTCTTCACCGTGAAGGGCGCGAGGGAGCTCACCGCCTTCAGCGGGGAGTACGACGCGCTCATAGACGGCGTGATCGACGGCATGGAGGACTTCGCCGAGGAGAGGGCGGCGCTGCGCTACGATGATGTCGTTGGCGAGGCTGCCGAGAAGCTCGACGACGCCCAGGCCGAGCTGGACGACGCCTCGGCTGACGCCGAGAAGGAGCTCTCGGACGCGAGGGACGAGCTCGCCGACGCCAGAAAGGAGCTCGCCGACGCGAGGCAGGAGCTCGCCGACGCGAAGCAGGAGCTCGCGGATGCCCTGCAGGAGATAGAGGACGGAAAGAAGGAGCTCGCCGACGCGAAGCAGGAGCTAAAGGACAAGGTCGCCGACGCCGAGAAGGAGATAGCCGACGGCGAAAAGGAGATCGCGGACGCCCTGAAGGAGCTTCATGACGGCGAGAAGGAATACGCTGACGGGCTCAAGGAGTACGAGAAGGGCCTCGAGAAGTTCGAGGCCGGTGACGCCGAGCTGGCGGACGGAGCGAGCTCTCTCGCGGACGCGAAGAAGCAGATAGACTCCTCGGCGCCCATGATAGCGCAGATGAGGGGCGGCAGGGCGGCGCTCGCCGCGGGCATAGCCCAGGCGCAGGCTCAGCGCGACGGATATGAGGCTCAGCTCGAGTTCGCCACGCCTCCCGCGATACGCATGCAGCTCGGCTACGCCATAGGAGCCATAGACAGCCGGATCTCAGAGCTCGAAGCACAGCTCGAGCAGATAGACGCGGGGATCGCGGCCTACGACGAGGGTCTCGCGCAGTACGAGTCCGGGATGAAGGAGCTCAAGGCCGGGCAGAATGAGCTCGACCGCGCCAGAAAGAAGCTCGAGGACGCGAAGAAGGAGCTTGACGACGGGCGCAGGGAGCTGGACGACGGCTGGAAGGAGTACTACGACGGCCTCGAGGAGCTCGAGGACGCAAAGAAGACTCTGGACGAGGAGGTCGCGGACGCCGAAAGGAAGATAGCCGACGCCGAGCAGGAGCTCGCCGACGGAGAGAAGGAATACGCCGACGGCGTCGCCGAGTACCGAGACGGCGTCAGGGAATACGAGGACGGTCTGAAGGAATATCAGGACGGTCTTAAGGAATACGAGGATGCGGAGAAGGAGGCGGACGAGGAGATAGCCGACGCGCAGAGCAAGCTCGACGACGCCCGTGAGAAGCTGGGCAAGATCGACGAGTGCGACTGGTACGTCATGAGCCGCGACTCCAACCCGGGTTATCTGGGCTTCGGGCAGGACGCGGACCGCATGGCGAACCTCGCGAAGGTCTTCCCCATGCTCTTCTTCCTGGTAGCGGCCCTCGTGTGCCTCACGACCATGACGAGGATGGTTGAGGAGCAGAGGACGCAGATAGGCGCCCTCAAGGCGCTCGGCTACAGCCGCGCCGCGATCTCCGCCAAGTACATAGCCTACGGAGTGCTGCCCTCGCTCGCGGGCGGGCTTCTGGGCCTCGCCATAGGCTACACGCTCTTCCCCAAGATGATATTCACCGCGTACCAGATCATGTACGAGGTTCCCGACATACAGCTCAGGAGCTACCCGGCGGTCTCCGTCCTCTCGGTCCTCGCCGCCTGCGCCTGCACGGGGCTCGCGAGCCTCTGGGGCTGCTTCTACAGCCTCTCGGAGGTCCCCGCGCAGCTCATGAGGCCAAAGGCTCCCGCCGCGGGTAAGAGGATCTTCCTCGAGAGGATAGGGCCCGTGTGGAGCCGCCTCAGCTTCTTCAGGAAGCTCACCGCGAGGAACCTGTTCAGGTATAAGAAGCGCTTCTGGATGACCGTCGCTGGCATAGGCGGCTGCACCGCGCTGATAATCGCGGGCTTCGGTCTCAGGTCCTCGCTGCTCTCGACCATGGACAGGCAGTTCGACGAGCTCTTCAAGTACGACGTCATGCTGAGCATGGCGGGCGATCCATCCGCGGAGGAGAGGGCCGGCATCGAGGCCTTCCTCAGGGGCGAGGAGATCGTGACCGACTCCATGCCGGTCCTGGTGTCCAGCGTGACCTGCGAATCCGACAGCTACCGCGTCGACGGCATCATGGAGGCCTGCGATCCGGAGGAGCTATCCCGCATGGTCGAGCTCAGGACCTTCCGTCCGAAGAGCGACGGGGAGCCGCTCGAGCTAACGGACGAGGGCGTCATCATAGGCCAGAAGCTCTCAGAGCTTCTGGGAGTGGGGCCGGGAGAGACCTTCATCATCGACAACGGCGACGGGCGCTACAGGGTGCGGGTCGCCGCGGTCAACGAGCACTACCTCGCGCACTACTTCTACATGACCCGGGATTACTACGAGATGATCTTCGAGGAGGAGTGGGAGCCCACGAGCTACATACTCAAGCTTGCCGACGGGAGCAAGGAGAGCTGCGACAGTCTCTTCGAGAGCTTCATGAAGCTCGCCGGCGCCGGCGCGGCCTCGAGGATAGTGGACACGCGCGACACCTACCATCACAGCATGGAGAGGATAGACTTCGTGGTGGTAGTCGTCATACTGTCGGCGGCGGCTCTGGCGATGGTCGTGCTGTACAATCTCTCGAGCATCAACATAACCGAGAGGAAGAGGGAGCTCGCGACCATCAAGGTTCTGGGCTTCTTCGACGGCGAGGTCTCGGCCTACATCTACAGGGAGAACATCGTGCTGACGATGATAGGCATAGCCCTGGGCATAGTGATGGGCCACTGGCTGCACGCGTGGCTGGTCAAGTCCGTAGAGATAGATCTCATGATGTTCGGGCGCGACACCGACCCCATGAGCTACCTCTGGGCGTCGCTGCTCACGGCCCTGTTCTCCGCGCTGGTCAACGTGATCGCCCACTTCCGCATGAAGAAGATAGATATGGCGACGAGCCTGAAGTCGGCGGAGTAGGGGCCGCGGCCTCCCCTCCGTTCCCGGCCTCCGCGCTGGCGCTCGCGGGCCGTCCGTGTTATCATGAACTTACTATGGAAACTCAAAAGCTCAACATCTGCCTCATCAACGATTCCTTCCCGCCCCGCATAGACGGGGTCGCCAACGCGGTCGTCAACTACGCCCGCGTCATCAACGGCGGGCTCGGGAGCGCGACGGTCGCGACCCCCTACTATCCCGACGCGGACGACTCCGGCTACGGCTTCGACGTCGTGCGCTATCCGAGCATAGACACCACCGCGCTCGTGGGCTACCGCGCGGGCATACCCTTTGGACCCGACACCATATCCGGACTCGCGGGCAGAGGCTTCGACCTCATACACAGCCACTGCCCGGTCAGCGCGACCATGCTCGCGCGCTCTCTCCGCGACGTCATAGACAAGCCGGTCGTGATGACCTATCACACCAAGTTTGACATCGACATCGAGAAGGCCATACGCCTGCACATACTGCAGGAGGGCGCCGTCAGGGTGCTCGCGGACAACATCTCCGCCTGCGACGAGGTCTGGACGGTCAGCCGCGGCGCGGGGGACAACCTCAGAAAGATCGGCTACGAGGGCGACTATATAGTCATGCCCAACGGCGTCGACTTCCCCAGGGGTAGGCTCCCCGAGGCGCGGGTGAGAGAGCTCACGTCCGCGGCGCTGAAGGCCGCGGGAGCGTCCGTACCCGAAGGCGTCCCTGTATTCCTCTACGTCGGCCGCATGATGTGGTACAAGGGGATAAGGATCACCATAGACGCGCTCAGGATGCTCGCCGAGACCGGCAGGGACTTCCGCATGGTCTTCATAGGCGGAGGCATAGACCGCGACGAGATAGTCGAGTACGCGGCAAGCCTCGGCCTCGACAAGCTCATCTTCCTCCCGCCGACCACGGACCGCGAGGAGATCAGGGCCTGGTACTGCAGGGCAGACCTGTTCCTCTTCCCCTCGACCTTCGACACCAACGGCCTCGTGGTGCGCGAGGCGGCGGCCTGCGGGCTCGCCTCTATACTGGTCGCCGGAAGCTGCGCCGCGGAGGACTCGACCGACGGCGAAGACAGCTTCCTGATAGAGGAGAACTCGCTCTCCATGTACTCTAAGCTCGCGGAGCTCGCTGGCGATACCGCGCGCATGAGGGCCGCGGGAGAGCGCGCCCAGAGCAGCCTCTACCTCTCATGGGAGGACTCCGTGAAGGCCGCCTACGAGCGCTACGGCGTCGTGCTCGAGAACTACAGGAGCGGCGCCCCGAAGGAGTACAGCACCCTGAGCGAGGCGATGATCGGCCTCAACGCCCGCGCGATAAGCGAGCAGATGAGCCTTCAGAACTGGTTCGAGAACGTCCGGCGCAGCGTGCGCAGCAACGTGCTCGATATATTCAGATAGAGCATCGAGGTGAGATATGGCATTCAAGACAAACGTCATGCGCCTTCTCGACAAGGCGAAGATAGAGCACAGAGAATACAGCTACGGCGACGGCACCGCGATCAGCGGGACCGAGGTCGCGGAGCTGCTGGGCAAGGACCCGGCCATGGTCTTCAAGACCCTGGTCACGGTCGGCGCCTCGAAGCAGCACTACGTCTTCGTGATCCCCGTCGCCTGCGAGCTCGACCTCAAGAAGGCCGCGAAGGCCGCGGGCGAGAAGAGCATCGAGATGATAAAGTCAAAGGAGCTCCTGCCCCTCACCGGCTACGTGCACGGGGGCTGCTCGCCCATAGGCATGAAGAAGCCCTTCAGGACCTTCGTCGACGAGAGCTGCCTGCTGCAGGAGACCATCATGTTCTCCGCGGGCAAGATCGGCTACCAGGTCGAGATGAAGCCGGGCGATCTGCAGGGGCTCATAGGCTTCGGCATCGCGGATCTGACCGCGTAGCGCCTCCGGCTGTGATATAATGCCAGACAGGGGGATCCTGTTTTCCTAATTGATCTGCTGAATTGCGGGAGAACTGCCATGAGATCTGAAAAACAAGTCAAAAGGAGCGCTGCGGCCGCGGGAAGGCGCCTGATCTGCACCCTCGCCGCCGTCTGCCTCGTCATCTCCTCGGGCCTTATGCCCTCCGCGCGCCCCGCGGAAGCCGCGGCCTCGCTGAGCTTCAGCGTGCCGTCCTCGGCCTCCTCCATAAGCGCCAAGCGCATTACGCCGATCACGCCGGTCGACCTGATGCAGTACGTCAGCGGCGGCACGGGTCCGTACACTTTCCAGAAGGTCTCCGGACCCTCATGGATCACGGTGCTCTCAGACGGAGTCGTCTGCGGTGTCCCGAAGACGACGTCGGACACGGGCTCGCTGCGCGTCAGGGTGACCGATTCCAATGGAAACAGCAAGGAGGCGACGCTCTCCGTCGGCTCCATAAGCGCCACGGGTTCCGCGTCCGAGGTCTACGTCTATTACAACAGATCCGGATATAACTACGCCGTGCTGGGTAACGAAAGCTCCTGCGGTCTCTATATGCTCAACGGGGGAGGCTCTGGAAGCACGGGCAATTACAACGTCAAGTACGACCCCGCCACCGGCATACTCACGCTGAAGAACTACGACGGCGGTCCGATAGACATAGGCGGCTTCAACGTATCCGGAGGAAACACCTACCCCAAGACCGGCCCGGCTTACATAGAGCTGATCGGAGAGAATTCCATCAGGCACTATGGCAAGGGCAGTCCGAACTACGGAATACGGGCCGGCTGTGACAGCGATGTCGTCATCGGCTCGGCGAGCGGGGGAAGTCTGTTCATAGAGCTGACTAACACCGTGGACGACTATCAGCTCACGGGGATCAAGAGCTGCGGACGTCAGGCAGTCGGCACGGGCGTGGAGGGCCGCGATGCCGGCAGCATCACCATATGCGGCGACGCGAGCGTAACGATGCGGGTGCTTTCGCAGACCGTTCAGCACGAGTACAGCTGGACGGTGGGCATAGACGCCTTCAAGGATGTGAACATACTCGAGCACGCCAGCCTGGATGTCTACGCGAACGGTGCCGACGCCTACGCGTCCGAGAGCTACAGTCCGAGGATCTACGGCATCCGCGGCTTCAACGGCAACGGTTCTGTCAGGGAGCGCCTCACGATCGCGACTGACGGGACGGTGAAGGCCTCGGCGAAATGCACCTACGACTCGAAATACATGCAGACCTTCGGAGCGCAGTTCAGGGACTTTACCCTGCTGAGCGCGGAACGGGCGGAGTTCGCCTACGATCAGACCGGGACCGAGAGCGAGAGAAAAAAGTACCAGTCCGCATACAGCGGCTATCTCTCCGGCGCCGGCATGACGACCGAGGATAAATACCGCATCATGCCCGGGTACAAGTTCATACACACGGTCGACGGCGACGCCTTCATCGAAGTCTACGAGCCGGATCCGGACTACGGGAAGCCCAGGCTCATCGATTCCGTCGATGTGACTCTGAACAGGATCCCGTCGATCGGTCTCTCGCCCTCAGCGGTAAAAGGATCGATAAAGGGAGGGCAAAATGTCGAGATAGTCTCGCAGGGTTGGTTTGTCAACACGGGCGGGAGCATCAGCAGCAACGACTACAGCAGCCTCCAGGAGTGGACATCGCCCTTCGTCGCCGGGAAGACATATTACTATAAACTCTATGTAAGGCCGACTAACGGTTACAGCTTCGACGGTGTTCCCGGCAGCGGAATGAGCTTCGGAGAGCCCGTGAGCTACACGGTCAACGGCAGCGCAGGGACGCTGGGCTATCTCTACAGCGGCAAGCCCAGTCCGGACAGCGAGACAGACGGCTGCCTGCGGTATCTGTGGAGATTCAATATCCCCGCGTCCAGCTACAACGGCTCGATCCAGATCGCGCTCGAGACTCCGCAGGCCGGAGACAGCATTGCCGCGCTCAAGGGCAGCTTGCCCGGCGGAGCGCTCTACAGCCTGAGCGGAGAGGCCTGGTACAGGAAGGATGGGGATTCGCTCCCCAATGTCCCCGAGGAAACGGAGTTCGTCGACGGAGCGACCTACGTCTACAGGGCGACGGTCTATCCGCCCGACAGCTATCAGTTCGTCTCACAGGGCGAGAACGGCTACGCCGGAAGCATCAGCGTCGGCGGCTTCTCCCCGGAACCGGCCTTATCGCTGGGCGTGATGCTCGGCCTGTACGATTATCCGGCCTACTACAACCGGGGAAATAAGATAGAGATATCAGTCCCCTTCACTATCGGGTCGCAGGTCCTGCCGCCCGATCCCCCGCAGCCGCAGGGCCTGAGAGGCGACGTCGACCTCAGCGGGACCGTGGACGCGGCCGATCTCACGGTGCTCGCGAGGCACGTGTCGAACATCAGCCAGCTCAGCGATCCGCAGGCGATAGCCAACGCCGACGTTACGGATGATGAACTGATCAGTGCCGCCGACCTCACGAAGCTCGCGAGGTACGTGGCGAAGATAATAGACGAGCTGTGATCCGCGTACAGGGCGCGGCTTTCGGAATAATATGACACTGCGGAGCGGGAGGCTTGAGCCTCCCGCTTCTTTTTCCCTGCCGGAGGAAGCGCCCCGCGCACGCCGCGGGGCCTTATAATGCGCCTCAGAGGCGCGGAAATAAAAATATATAAAACTTTATGTAATATATACTTGACATTTTGCCAGAGCAGGTCCATAATGGCATCGTAAACAGACGAAGTTCACGCCAAAAGGAGATATCAAAAATGACTGGTAAAGCATTCGGACTCGGCATAGGAATAGTGATCGGACTGATCATTGTCTACATCGCGTTCAAGGCCCTGAACAGCGACGGGCGCGTGCGCACCGATTACGACGAGAGGCAGAAGGCTGTCCGCGGCACTGCCTACATGTACGGCTTCTACGCCATGCTCATCGTAGAAGCCGCGATGATGGTGCTCTCCGAGACGGAGACCGGGCTGAGCGCGCTCGGTATAGCTGAGCACTTCATCCCCATACTCGCCGGTGTCATCGTCCAGGTGGTCTACGCCATCATGCACGACGGCTACTTCGGGCAGAACAACAACACGACCAGGTATATGGTCTTCATGGCGCTGGTCTCGGTCTTCAACCTCGGCGTCGGAGCTTTCGGACTGAACAGGGCGCTCGCTGCCG
>JAEENW010000115.1 GCA_016283945.1 Bacillota bacterium | reverse complement strand
GTCGTCGGCGTCGACCGGGAACCAGGCTTCGCCGGCGGCGAGCGGGGTCATCTTCAGCTTTGAGGCGTTGGACACGAGGATGAGTCCGCCGTCATAGGCCTTGCCGTCGTACTTGAACTCCACGCAGTTGGATTCGCCTTCGATGGAGATGTACTTGATCGCCTTGCCGTCGTTCTGCTTGTAGAGCTTGGTGAACTCGCTCTCCTTGAAGGTGTGGGCGCTGTCCGAGGTGCTCATCTTGTAGCTGAGAGTGCCTTCGAAAACGGAATCCTTGGGATCGTCCTTGACGAAGCCCACGGTATAAGACCTCTCATACCTGGTCTTATCCCCTTCCTTGGTGTAGTTGACGGTGAGCCCGGTGCTCACGTTGCCGCCCTTGCTGGGGAATTTGACAGTCGCGTCGGCAAACTTGTGGGACCCGATGCTGAATCCCTTCGCCTTATTGAGGGTGATATCCTTGGTGCTTACCGAATTAGTGGAATAAGGCACATTGATGACTATTATTCCGTGCTCATCCGGCGTGTATTTTTCCTTTGCGTAGGTAACACTTGCCAGTGCGTCGTCCTTGCCCTCGACGGCTGATGTAGCCGCCGCGAACGCCGACATAGGCAGCACGCCTATCACGAGAACGAGCGCGAGCACTAAGGCTAATACGCGTTTTCCTTTCTTCATAATAATTAAACCTCCTATTTAGTTATCATATTATATCATGCACACAAGATACTGTATATTAAAATTGCTTAACAATCGGGGAAAATCTGGGAAACCTGAGCGAAGTTCCCCGAAAAGCTCTTCATTTTAATAATACGAAGCCCGTCCCGCGCTTTACTCATTCTTTGATATACAAATCGCGCTTCTGTCGAAATAATGTATAGATCGGCGCGTTCAATAATAATTAAACGCGTTAATGACCTATGGTAATATATATTTATCTAATAAATACAGCTCATCTGTGAAAAGGAGGATCCCAAATGAAAAAGCTGTTATCTCTGATCCTCACGATGGCAATGGTGTTCTCTTTCGCGGCGTTTGCCTACGCGGACGAACCGGACACCGGCGCCCCCACGCTCATCGCTCCGGGGCCAGAGCTCATCTCACCCGCGCCTGAGTCAGGGGATATCGTGATCATCCACACCAACGACATCCACTGCGGCTACCTGCCCTTCGACAAGCTGGCGACGCTCTCCAAGGAGGCTGACCTGCTCGTCGACAACGGCGACGCGATACAGGGCGATGTCATCGGCACCATCAGCTCGGGCGAGTACATGACCGACATCATGAACTACCTCGGCTACGACATTGCCGCTCCCGGAAACCACGAGTTCGACTACGGCCTCGACCAGCTGCAGCACATAGCGAAGGACCTCGCTGAGTTCCCGTATGTATGCTGCAACCTCGTCGACCTCAGGACCGGCGAGCCTCTCTTCGAGGCCTTCAAGATCTTCGAGGTCAAGGGCAAGAAGATCGGCTTCGTCGGAGTTACCACTCCCGAGACCTTCGCCAAGTCCACTCCGACCTTCTTCCAGGACGGAGAGGGCAACTACATCTACGGCTTCTGCGAAGGCGGAGACGGCGCTGATCTCTACGCCGCCGTTCAGAAGGCCATCGACGGCGCCAAGGCCGCCGGAGCCGACATCGTCATCGGCATCGGCCACCTGGGCATCGACGAGGAGTCGCATCCCTGGACCTCCGGCGACGTGGTCGCCAACACCACCGGAATGGCCGCCTTCATCGACGGTCACTCCCACAGCACCTTCACCGAGAAGGTCGCCGCCAAGGACGGCGCTGAAGTGCTCGTACAGCAGACCGGCACCAAGCTCGCCGCCGCCGGCAAGATCGTCATCGCCGAGGACGGCAGCGTGAGCGCCGAGCTCGTAGACCTCGCCGGGGTCGAGGCTGATCCCGAGGCCACTGCCTTCATCGAGGGCGTGACCGATAAGTTCAAGAGCCTCCAGGAGACCGTGGTCGCCAAGACCGCCGTCGAGCTCACCATCAACGGCGCCGACGGAAAGCGCGCCGTCAGAAAGGAAGAGACCAACCTCGGAGACCTCTGCGCAGACGCCTACAGAGAGCTCCTCGGAGCTGACGTCGCCTTCGTCAACGGAGGCGGAGTCCGCGCGAACATCCCCGCCGGAGACATCACCTACGGACAGATCATCAGCGTGCATCCCTTCGGCAACGCCGCATGCCTCGTAGAGGTCACCGGCCAGCAGATAGCTGACGCTCTCGAGCTTGGCTCCTCCGCCAACCCGGGCGAGCTCGGCGGATTCCTCCAGGTATCCGGCCTCAGCTACACCATCAACACCGCTATCCCCTCCCCCGTCAAGCTCAACGACAAGAGCGAGTTCACCGGAGTCGAGGGACAGAGAAGGGTCAGCGACATCAAGGTCGGCGGCGAGCCCCTCGACCTCGAGAAGACCTACAAGCTCGCCTCCCACAACTACATGCTCAAGTCCTGCGGCGACGGCTACGCGATGTTCGGCAAGGACAACATCAAGCTGCTCCAGGACGAGGTCATGCTCGACAATCAGGTCCTCATCAAGTACATCGTCGATAAGCTCGGCGGAGAGGTCGGCGAGCAGTATGCCGCTCCTCAGGGCCGCATCACCATCATCGACGATCCGACCAAGGTCGAAGGCTACGTAGAGCCCGCGCCGGAGCCTGCTCCCGAGCCCACTCCCGAGCCCGCGCCGGAGCCTGCTCCCGAGCCCACTCCCGAGCCCGCGCCGGAGCCTGCTCCGGAACCCGCACCCGAGCCCGAGCCCGCTCCGGCTCCCACCGCGGAGACCGAGTACACCGTCGTTAAGGGCGACTCCCTCTGGAAGATCTCCGATAAGTTCTATCAGGAGCCCCGCAAGTGGAGAAAGATCTACAACGCCAACACCGACAAGATCAAGGATCCGAACAGGATATATCCGGATCAGATCCTGACCATCCCCGCCGCCGAGTAAGACTCCCGGCAGCAGGGCCTGCATCCTGAACGGCAGCGTACGGTTCTAAGGACCGCGGACGGCAGGTCAGCGGGTCTGAATAAAAACAAATAGAACAACCCCGCGTCCAACGCGGGGTTGTTTAATATAAAGCCCCGCGGGTATAGCGCGAGGCTTTCAGATAACAGAAAAGCGGCAGGGAGGACTTCCCTGCCGCCTGAAAGACAGCTTACTGCGCCAGGACCGGGCCGTCATCCTGCGGAGCCTTCTTCGAGAACTCGTTCGCCATGCGGCGGTTGACGTTCTCCATGGCCTGCCGCTCGTTGGCGCTCACGGTCGCCTTCTCCTCGGCGTCGATCTCTGGAGGCATGTGGGCCAGCCTGGAGGTGCTGCCGTAGACCTCCTGAGCGAACTTCTTCTCTTCCGCCCCGAGCTCCTCTGAGTCGCAGCATTTCTCCGCCTGCTCGTCGAGCTTCCTCAGCATCGACTTCATCTTGAACATGTCGTTGGCGCCTATGACGTTGTCGAAGTCGGAGTATCCGGGGTCCCCGGGCTTTCGGTTCAGGCGCTCGTTGAGCTTCGTCTGGAAATCCCTGTACTCGTTGACGGCGTCGACGAGCTTCTTCGTCTCTTCTGACGGCTCCTTGAGCTCATTGCCCTTCGAGGAGAGCCCGTTCATAGTCTCGAGCTGCTGCGAGGCGGATTCTCTGGTCGCGCGGTTGACGAAGCTGACCTTGGTAAGCTCCTCCTCCTTCTTTTCAGCCTTCGGCTGACCCGAGCCCGCGGCCTTGGAAGCTATAGCCTTTACGCGCTTGAGCAGCATCTTGACGTTCTGGATAGCGCGGCCGAAGATATTGGGACGCTCCGAAGTCTTCTTTTTCTGGGCAGCCTGCTGGCTCTTTTCCAGCATGCCCAGATCGGCCAGGCGCAGCTTGGCAAAGTCCTCGTCGGGCAGCACGCGCAGGTGTCCGGCGACGAGCCCGGGCTTATTCTTCTCGGGCGCGGGCTTGCCGTTGTAGTACTTCACGCCGTCGTCTATCTTTTTCTGCATGAACTTAAGGCGCTTTGCCGCGGCGTTAAGCTCATCCTCGCTCAGGTTGTATTCCCTCAGGGCGAACTTGAGCTGGACCGGAGTCAGCGACTTGATCTTTTCCGCGGTGCTCTGGCGCATGACGAGCATCTCCTTGGGCTCGGTCATGTTCCTCAAGCGCTTGTCCGCGCAGTGCACGCCGAAGGAGAGGTCGTTGTCTATGCCATGCACGCCGGTGATCTTCGCGGGATCGCCGTCGTCAAAGATCAGCATCATATTCCCCATGTGGCGGTCGGTATTGCCGCAGATGAAGTCGAGTGCCTCGAGATCCGCGAGATTGCAGAGGAAGCCCTGGTTGTGATCCAGGGAGCCCATGTCCGCTTCTCTCTTGAAGCTGCCGGGGTTAAAGCAGTCCACGCCCTTCGACATCTCCATGAAGGTCCCCTCCACGATCTTACCGCGCTCATCCCTGTAGCGCATCGGGACAGCGCCGCACAGGACCTTTGAGACTCCCAGAAGAGAGGCGGTCTTCGACATGGCGGAGTTGCGGTCGTCGAGGCAGGAGCCCTGCTTGATATTGTTCAGATCGTGAGTGATCTTGCGCCTGTGAATGCTGCTGAGCTCCGTCGCCAGGGTTCCGGTGACGGGCCCGCCGAACATGAAGATATCAGGATCGCCGGGCTGCGGTCTGCCGTATCCGGCCAGGATATTGCACAGCTTCACCTCGGCGATGTCCTCGCCCTTGTCGCATTCGTCGCTCATATATTCCGCGAGCACGAGGATATCCTTTTCGTCGTCGCCCGTGAGCTGATAAGGGCTCTGAACACCGGGCTGAGCCCTGAGATAGGCGCGGAAAGCCGGCAGCAGATTGTCCAGCGCCTTTTTGGCGTTGGCATCGTGGGAAGCCGCTCCCTTCGCGCGCTTCATAGCCTTGTCGTAGTCGTTCAAATAGCTGAGGGTGGATCTCTTGGTAAAGACACCCTTGACAGTTTTGCCGTCCATCGACAGCTCCATGGGAAGGCGCTGGGACATAGCTCCGTGCTTCGCGTCGATCTTGGCGCTGCTGAGATCTATGGTATGGACACGGGCGTTTTCTATTACGGTAGGCAGAGATTCAGCCTTCGCTCCCTCTTCGGCCAGGCGCTGCTCGTACTGCTGCAGCGCCGTAAGGTCGGTCGAGAGTATGCGGGATATCTTCTTTACCACCGAGCTGGCGTTTCTGTGCTTTTCCTTCCCGAAGAGCTTCGGGGGATTGGAGCGGACAACTGTTACTTTTCCATTTTTTGATTTGATATAACATCTGCCCCTGTTTACGTACCCGCATCCGCGGATCATAGCCGCTCCGCGGGCAAACCATCTTCATTTCGGATACAGCGGCGCCCTATATCCGATTATTTATCCGAGCGGGATTATTGACAAAGCTCCGCCGGCAATATATTATTCAGACGGTGCTTTAAGGAGGTCCAGAGAGGCTTCCAAGGACAGTTCTGAACGCATGCAAAGACGCGGCGGCTCTCCTTTAGCAGGAGGGCCGCTTTTTTCAAGGCCAGGCGTCAGCCGCGACGACGATCCTTAAGGACACCGAAGCAATCCGCTAAAACAGTTTGAAAAGGGAGGATCACAAACAATGGCTGACAACACCAAAAAGCCCGCGCAGCACAAGGACGCGGACTACGCATTCGAGGCGGTACCCAGATCGTCTCGCAAGGGATTCCTGGCGATGTTCTTCATCATGCTGGGCTTCACCTTCTTCTCCGCGAGCATGTCCGTAGGCGCAAACCTCGGCAACGGGCTCGATCTCTCAGGCTTCGTCTGGGCCGTCGTCATCGGCGGCGCCCTGCTCGCCTGCTACACCGGCTTCCTCGGCTACATCGGCAGCGAGACCGGACTTTCCTTCGACCTTCTCGCCCAGCGTTCCTTCGGAAAGAAGGGCTCCTACCTGCCCTCTCTGATGATCGGCGCGACCCAGATCGGCTGGTTCGGCGTAGGAGCCGCGATGTTCGGCTACCCGGCGGCTGAGATCCTGGGCGTCAGCCCCATGGTCCTGATCGCCATCGCCGGCGTCTGCATGACCGCCTCCGCCTACTTCGGCATCCGCGGCATGGAGATCGTAAGCTATGTCTCCGTTCCCCTCATCGCCATACTCGGCATCTACTCCATGGTCACCGCGACCTCCGCGGGCGGCGGGCTTGAGGCAGTCTTCGCCAAGAGCACCGGAGGGATCACCCTCTTCACCGCCATCGGCATGGTCATCGGCTCCTTCGTGAGCGGCGGCACCGCGACCCCGAACTTCACCAGATTCGCTAAGGACAACAAGATCGCGATCATCACCACCGTCATCGCCTTCTTCATCGGAAACACCCTCATGTTCGCCTTCGGAGCCGTCGGCGGAGCCTTCACCGGCAAGGACGACATCTTCTACGTCATGATCGCCCAGGGCCTGGCCGTTCCCGCCCTCATCGTGCTCGGAGCCAACATCTGGACCACCAACGACAACGCTCTCTACACCGGAGCGCTCGGACTCTCCAACATCACCAAGATCGCCAAGAGGCCGCTCGTCATCGTCGCCGGTATCTTCGGCACCGTGACCGCTGCCTGGCTCTACAACAACTTCGTAGGCTGGCTGAGCTTCCTCAACGCCACCCTGCCCCCGATCGGCGGCATCATCATCCTCGACTTCTTCATGAACCGCGACAAGTACAGGAAGGAAGTCAGCACCGAGATCAACTGGGGTGCCGTGCTCGGCGTCGTGGCGGGAGCCCTCGTGGGCAACTTCGTGCACTGGGGCATCGCCTCCGTCAACGCGATGATCGTGGCCTGCATCTGCTACCTCGTGCTCGGAAAGGCGAGCAAGTAGGAGGATACTCATGCTCTACAAGAACGCTTACATCGAGAACTCGATCACGCTTTCCGACATCCGCGTAAAGGACGGAAAGTTCGCTGAGATCGGCAGCCAGCTCGAAGCCGATCCGGGCGAGGAAGTCGTGGACCTCGGCGGAAGGCTCGTGCTTCCCCCGTTCATCGAGTCGCACGTGCACCTCGACGCCACCCTCACCGCGGGCGACCCGGTCTGGAACATGTCCGGCACCCTCTTCGAGGGCATAGCCTGCTGGGAGAAGAGAAAGCCCAAGCTCAGCAAGTCCGACATACGCGAGAGAGTCAACAAGGTCGTGCGCATGTACGCCGCCAACGGCATACAGCACATCAGGACCCACGTCGACGTGACCGATCCCAAGCTCATGGCCATGGAGGCCATGCTCGAGCTCAGGGAGGACCTGAAGGACTGGATGGACATCCAGATCGTGGCCTTCCCGCAGGACGGCATACTCTCCTTCCCCAACGGCAAGGAGCTCATGAAGAAGGCCGTCGAGATGGGAGCCGACTGCGTCGGCGCCATCCCCCACTACGAGTTCACCAGGGAGTACAGCGTCGAGTCGCTGAACTTCGCGCTGGAGCTGGCCGCTGAGAACGACAGGCTCGTGGACGTCCACTGCGACGAGATCGACGACGAGGCCTCAAGAGGCCTTGAGACCGTCGCCTGCAGGGCGCTCGAGCTCGGCCTCTTCGACAAGGTCACCGCGAGCCACACCACCGCGATGCACTCCTACAACAACGCCTACATGCTGAGGCTCATGAGGCTGCTCAAGCTCAGCCGCATCAACTTCGTAGCCAACCCGCTGGTCAACACCCACCTCCAGGGCAGGGTCGATACCTACCCCAAGAGGCGCGGCGTCACCAGGGTCAAGGAGCTCACCGCCGAGGGACTCAACGTCTCCTTCGGGCACGACGACATCTTCGATCCCTGGTACCCGATGGGCAGCGGCTCGCTCAGAGACGTGGTCTTCCTCGGGCTCCACGTGACCCAGATGATGGGCTACGAGGACATCATGAACAGCTATAAGTTCATAAGCACCAACGCGGCAAGGACCCTGCACATCCAGGACAGCTACGGCATCGAGGCCGGCAAGCCCGCGAGCTTCATCGCACTCGACGCGAAGAACTACTACGACGCGCTGAACCGCGACTCCGCGGTCGTCCTCTCCGTCAAGGACGGAAGGAAGCTCGCCGAGGCCATCCCCGCCGAGAAAAAGGTCCTCTTCTGATCCTAAAATAATAGCCAATCCCCTATGCAGCGGCAGGCGCGGCCTCCAATGCGGCGCCTCCCCCCTGCGCCGCGTGCGCCTGCCGCTCATCTTTATTTCATCCAAGGAGCTAAAAATGAACGATCTATCTAAAGTTATAGAGACCCTCGCGGCAAAGGACGAGGTCAAAAAGGTCCTCGAGCACATCCACGCCCACGAAAAGGAGACGCTCGACGAGCAGCTCGAGCTGGTCGCGATCAAGTCGCCCTCCAGGCACGAGGAGAAGCGCGCCGCCAGATTCTTCGAGATGATGAGCGCCGCCGGCCTCGACGAGGTCAGGATGGACAGCGTAGGCAACGTCATCGGAGTGCTCAAGGGCACAGGAAACGGCCCCACCGTCGTCATCTCCGGCCACATGGATACCGTCTTCAGCTTTGACGTCGACTGCACGCCGACCGTCAAGGAGGACGGATGGATCTGGGCGCCCGGCATCTGCGACGACACCAGAGGCATGGTCGAGGTGCTCGCGATCGCGAAAGCGATGTGCGCCTGCGGCGTAAGGGCACAGGGCGACATCTGGTTCGTCGGCAACGTCGGCGAGGAGACCATGGGCGATCTCTACGGCATCCGCAACATCTTCAAGGAGCACGCCTCCGAGATAAGCGCTCTCGTCTCCATCGACGGGACCACACCGGGAGCGGTCTGCAGGACCGCGACCGCCGGCCACAAGGTCAAGTACATGTTCAGAGGACGCGGCGGCCACGCCCTGCTGTCCTTCGGCATCCCCAACAGCAACAACGCCATGGGCAGGGCGATCGCGAAGATCGCCGAGATCCGCGTTCCCGACGAGCCCAAGACCATCTTCAACGTGGGCGTCGTGAGCGGCGGAGTCTCGATCAACGCCATCCCGGCCGAATCCTCCATGATGATAGACATGCGCTCCGCGGACGGAGCAATACTCGAGGATCTCCGCGCGAAGGTCGAGAAGGCCGTCGAGGAAGGTCTTCAGGAGGAGCTCGCTCGCTGGAACCATCCCACCGAGACTCTCACCCTGTCCAAGGAGATCGTCAGCGACCGCCCGGGCGGCGGCCTCCCCGACGACGCTCCCATAGTCCTCGCCGCTGCCGCTGCCAACGACTGGGCAGGCTACGAGACCAAGCTGATCTCGGGCAGCACTGACGCGAACATCCCCTTGAGCATGGGCATCCCCGGCATCGCGGTAGGACGCGGCGGCACCCAGATCGACGGCCACGCCGTCACCGAGAGGTTCAACCCCAAGGACGCCTACAAGGGACCCCAGAGGGCGTTCCTGCTGCTCCTCGAGCTCGCGGGGCTTGAGGGCGTGAGCGAGCCGCTGCTGTAAAAAGCCTGCTTCCTCTTTATTAAAACAACAGAAAAGCGCGGATCCGGAAGGGTCCGCGCTTTTAATATACTTCACGCCTTGCTTTTAGTGTGCCCCGCGCCTTTCAGACGCTTCTCTTTTACTTCCCTTCCCCGATCACCCTCCAGGCTTCGATGAGCCTCTCGAGGCTCCAGGCGGCGTTCGCGGGGCTGGTCGAGGGCAGCTTCACCGCCTTTATCCCCGTCAGCGGGTACTGGTACTTCATGTAGATCTCCCATGAGCGGGTCCCGTTGCAGAATATGCGCTCTATCCCGGAGCCGGCGAGCAGCCCGGCGATGTCGTTGGGCTCGGCGTTCCTGATCGAGGCGTCGGAGGAGCCCGTGATCTCGCAGCTTCCTATGCTGTCCCAGAGCGCGAGCCCGCTCTCCAGTATCAGAAGGCGCTTCTCCTCTACGGTCTCAGGGACCGGCCTGCCGCACACGGCCGCGGCCACCTTCCAGAAGCGGTTCTGCGGATGGCCGTAGTAGAAGCCCTGCTCCCTGGACTTTACCGAGGGAAAGGAGCCGAGGATGAGCGTTTTGGAGTCCGCCGAATAGAGCGGCGGGAAAGGATGGATGATCATAGGCTATATCAATGGGAACCTGAGTACGGCCTTGAAGAGATCGCCGTCGATCGCCAGCGACATGCTCCCGCCCTGGAGCTCCGTGAGGCTCCTGGCTATCGACAGCCCGAGGCCGCTCCCGTCGGTCGTCCGCGACTCGTCGCCCCTGACGAAGCGCTCCATCAGCACGTCGGCGCTCACGTTCAGGCGGGCGCGCGAGGTGTTGCGGAAGCTTATCACGGCGTCTCCGCCCTCGAGCGTGAGGTCCACATAGACCCTCGTTCCCGGCTGTGAATACTTTATCGCATTGCTCATGAGGTTGTCAAAGACCCTCTGCATGCGCCGGCCGTCGGCCATGATCCGCACAGGCCCTTCGGGCGCGCTGCAGATGAGCTCCAGCGCGGCTGCCGCGGTCCTCTCCGCGTATTCGCCCTCGAGCTGGTCGATGAGCACGCAGGCGTCGGACGGAGCCGGCGCGACGTCGAGGCTGCCGGTCGAGGCCTTGGAGGCCTCAACGAGATCCTCGAGCAGCCGCTTGAGCTTCTCGGACTGGCGCTTGAGGACAGAGGCGTACTCGCGGCGGTCCTCTTCGCCCCCCTCGCCCCTCGCTATCAGCTCCGAATAGTTTATGATCGAGGTCAGCGGGGTCTTGATGTCGTGCGAGACGTTCGTGATGAGTTCAGTCTTGAAGCGCTCGCTCTTCAGCCTCTCCTCCACTGCGAGGTTCATCCCCGCGGCTATGGAGTTGAGATCCTCGCCGTGTCCCCTGAGCAGGGGGGCAAGCTTCGCGGATTCCACGTGGTATGAGAGGTCGCCGGCAGCGAGCGCCCGGCCGGCTCTCTCGAGCAGCCTCATGGAGGCGAGGAAATATACCGCAAAAGCCAGGAGAGCGGCGCGCAGCAGGATCCAGAATATGAACGCATACGAATCGCGCCCGGCGAATGTGAGCACCGCTTCGACTGTCCAGAGCGCGCAGAGAACGATGATGCCCTTCCACACCAGCGGGACTGCGGAGACGAGGCCGCGGACGCCGGTCGCGAAGCTCCTGAGGCACTTGAGGATGCCGGAAAACAGCGCTTTCAGTGCCCGCCAGGACAGCCCTGCGCCTGCCTTCACGATCCTCCACGCGAGGCTTACGGCCATGAAGCAGACGGTGTTCCTGTACCATCCGCCGAGCTTGACCCTCGCGGCGAAGCTCATGCAGGTCCCGAGCACGGCCGCCAGCGAGAGCGCCGCGCCGGCTGCCGCCGAGAGCGGCAGGAGATCAGGCCTGTCGATGTACCACGCCTGCTCGGCGCATTCAATGGATACGTAGACAGTCAGGACGATGAACGCTGCCGCCGAAGCGAGTATCACGTCGAAGGGCACCCTTCCGGCCCATCCGGGCTGAGGCCCGGCGCTTCCGGGGCGATGGCCCGCAGAGCTCATGAGGAACGCGAAGAGGACGATGAAGAGCAGAGCGAAGAGCCCTCCGCGAAGGAAAGATCCTCCGATGTCCGGCTCCACGCCGATGATCTCACGGACGGAGCTCTTCATCTCCATCCCCATCTCCGGGGCGAGCACACCCCAGAGGAACCAGAACGCCGCGAGGACGGCGCTGATCACCGCCCCGATGAAGGCGGCGCATTTGAGCGCCATGTTTCCGCTGATGCCGCTTTTCATAAGCTCACCTCCCGTTCCTGTCGATCTTGTAGCCCTGGCCCCAGACCACCTTGAGGTATCTGGGATCCGCGGGATCGTACTCCAGCTTCTCCCGAAGGTGCCTGATGTGCACCGCGACCGTCCCCTCGGCTCCGTAGGGCTCGTCCTTCCAGACGCCCTTGTAGATCTCCGCCGGGGAGAAGACCTTTCCCGAACCCGCCATGAGGAACTTCAGTATCTCGTACTCCTTGGGCGTGAGCGAGACGGGCTCCCCGTCCAGGAATACCTCCTTGGCGGCATCGTCGAGCTCTATCCCGCCCACGACGTATCGCTCGAAGCCCCTGACACTGCTGCCGAGCTGGGTGTAGCGGCGAAGATGCGAGCGCACCCTCGCCGTGACCTCCGCCGGATTGAAGGGCTTGGTGATGTAGTCATCCGCGCCCACCGTCAGCCCGAGGATCTTGTCCGAATCCTCGCTCTTCGCGGTGAGGAGGATGATGGGGACGTTGCTCTTCTCCCTTATCCTGACCATCGCCGAGATCCCGTCCATCTCGGGCATCATTATGTCCATGAGCACCAGATGGATCTCCTCGCGCTCAGCGGCCTCGACCGCCTCCCTGCCCGTGAATGCCTCGATGATGCGGTATTCGGGGTCGCTCAGATATATCTTCAGGGCGCTGACTATGTCCCTGTCGTCGTCGCAGATTAGAATGCTGTACATGCTGCCTCCTGTCCTTCACGCTGTCATTATCCTACGCTTCCGGTTAAGAAGAAAGTATTCAAATGATTAAGAAGCTATTAAGGAGAGCGGGCAAAGTGATATAATATCTGGAAATAATTGAGCTTTTGCAAGGAGATACATAATGAGCAGCAAAACCACCACCGACAGGGACCGCGTCATCGTGCGCACCAGCCTCACGGGCATAGCGGTCAATATACTGCTCGCGGCCTTCAAGGCCGGGGTCGGCGTACTGTCGCATTCCATAGCCGTCATACTGGACGCGGTCAACAATCTGTCCGACGCCCTCTCGTCGGTCATCACCATCATCGGCGCCAAGATCGCCTCGCGCAAGCCTGACAAAAAGCACCCGCTCGGCCACGGCCGGGTCGAGTACCTGAGCGCGATGCTGGTCTCCGCAATCGTGCTCTACGCCGGCATAACCTCCGCGGTTGAATCCGTCAAGAAGATCCTCCACCCGGAGACGCCCGAATACGGCACAGTGTCGCTGGTCATAATCGCGGTCGCGATAGCCGCGAAGATCCTGCTCGGCCGCTACGTCAAGGCCCAGGGCGAGAAGGTCAACTCCACCGCCCTCATAGCCTCCGGCTCGGACGCGAGCTTCGACGCTATCCTGTCCTTCTCCGTACTCGTGAGCGCGCTGATCTTCACATTCTCCGGGATATCCCTCGAGGCCTGGGTTGGCGTCGTCATCTCCGGCTTCATAATCAAGGCGGGTCTTGAGATGATGCAGGAGACCCTCGACGACATACTCGGTCACCGGGCTGAGGACGAGGTCGTAGCCCGCATCAAGGAGATCATAAGCGAGGAGCCCGGCGTGAGGGGGACCTACGACATCTTCATCACCAACTACGGCCCCGACCGCGAGCTCGCGTCGCTGCACATCGAGCTCCCCGACACCATGACCGTAGAGGAGGTCGACAGGCTCACGCGCAGGATAGAATCGAGGGTCTACTCCGAGACCGGGGTCATAGTGACCGGAGTCGGAGTCTATTCCTACAACACCACCGACGACGAAGCCTCGATGATACGCGACCGCGTGCAGCAGATAGTACTGTCCCACGACTGGGTGCTGCAGATGCACGGTTTCTACGCCGACACGGTCAGAAAGACCCTGCGCTTCGACGCGGTGCTGGACTTCAAGGCAGAGCGCGGGGAGGCTATAGAGACCCTCAGGAGAGAGGTCGCCGAAGCCTATCCGGATTACGATCTGAACATCATCGGAGACGTGGACATCTCGGGCTGAGCGCCGGAACGCGGTAAAGCGCCTGGCGCGAGACGCCTGCGCGGCAAGACGTACGCCGGAACGCGCCGCCGGCGAAAGGAGTAACGCAAATGGAAGACGAGATCAAAAGGCTTAAGGAATTCATCGAGAACGCGGAGAACATAGTCTTCTTCGGCGGGGCGGGAGTCTCGACCGAGAGTGGCATCCCCGATTTCCGCTCGGAGACCGGCCTATACAACGCGCGCCGGGAGTACGGCGTCAGCCCCGAGGAGATACTGAGCTCCGACTTCTTCTGGAGGAACACCGAGACCTTCTACGATTACTACAAGAAGAACCTGATCGCCGAGGGCGCGAAGCCGAACAAGGCGCATCTCGCTCTTGCCGAGCTCGAGCGCAGGGGCAAGCTCAAGGCTGTCATCACGCAGAACATCGACGGGCTGCACCAGGACGCGGGCTCTAAGAGAGTCCTCGAGCTCCACGGCTCGGTCAGGCGCAACCGCTGCACCCGCTGCGGCAAGGCGTTCAGCCTTGACTACATCATGGATCCCGAAAACTGCAGGGGCAGGATCCCCGTCTGCGACGACTGCGGCAGCGACATCAAGCCCGAGGTCGTGCTCTACGGCGAGAGCCTCGACGACGACGTGATGATGGACTCGATCTACGCCATCACTGAAGCCGATCTGCTGATCATAGGCGGCACCTCCCTCGCGGTCTACCCCGCCGCTGGACTGATCCGCTACTTCAGGCGCGGGCACATCATAGTCATCAACATGAGCGAGGCGCAGGCGGATTCCATCGCCGACCTCGTCATCAGGAAGCCCATAGGAGAGGTGCTCGGAGCGGCTGTGCTGGAACGATAGGATTCACATCAAAAAGATAGGAATTAGCGTTGACTTATTCCTATCTTTTTAGTAGTATTAACGCGTGAACAGTACTCCACTTCAGATCCAAGGCGAGATGTTCAAGCACGGCCTGCCCATCGCAGGAGCGGGAGAGCTCCCGGCTTACCGACCCGGGACCCTCGGCTGCAGGCTCATGGCAGGCAAAAAGGTCCACCGAAAAACTCCGGGATACCCCGGAGTTTTTTCATGATCTATGCGCGGCGGCGCCCTTCAAGCTCTCCTGCGCGCCGGTCATTCTCGGCGCATTCCGCGCCGCGGGCGTGCTCAGCGCCCCAGCTTCTCCGCGAGCTCCATTATGTCCTCCTCGCGGGCCTTCGAATCCATCCTCACGAGGTCGTAGATCAGCGGATCCTGTATCAGGCGCCTCCATGCCTCGAGAGTCACGGAGACGAAATCGTCGTTCAGGGGGATCTCCTCCTCGATGAGCGGGCAGCGGTAAGGGGTCTCGAAGTCGTTGTAGACCAGGCTCAGTTCGCCGTCCCCGCTCAGGTGCGGGAGGAGCGGAAAGCTGCGGCACTGTATGGGCCGCTTCTCGCGGGGGCAGACGGGCGGGGTCTTGCAGCGTATGAAGTGCACGGCGCCGCGCCATGAATCCGGAAAATCATAGTCCTCGGCCCTCTCCGTGCTCCACTCGAGCCAGTCCTCGTCACGGTCGAAGAGCTTCTCTTCGCCCGGCAGCAGGTATATCCCCATCTCGGGGTCGTCGCCCTTGGTGCAGCAGGCCGCGCCGCACAGAGTCCCGCAGTCGCAGTCCAGCGGCGAGACCGTGTCGAGCAGCCTGTATATCTCCTCGAAATCGCTCTTTCTGAGAGTGCTCTTCATAAGCTACGCCTCCTCCTTAAGCCTGTCCTCAGCGGCGGAGACGATGCATTCTTCCTCCTCGCTGAGCTCGAAGCGCTCCGAGAGCTCCAGGAATCTCTTCAGTATCTCAGCCCTGTCCGGGAGCTGCGAGATCCCGGGCACCGGCCCCTCGTCCAGAAGGCCGCCCATGATGAGCGAGAGCCCCGCGTACTGCTCCCTGCCTATGCCCGCGGGATCTGAGAAGAGCAGCTCCTCCGCGCCGGACTTGTCCCAGCAGGCCAGCGCCGAATACGCGCTCATGACGTCGTTGTCCGCTCCGTCGGTGAGCAGCCAGCTCCTGATCTCCTCAGTCTCAGGCTCGAGGCGCTCTACCGCGTGTATCCTGCCCCAGCCGCGGACCTTTTTCGCGAACTCGAAGATCTCGCTGTTCAGGTCCCCGCTCCTCTGAAAAGCCCATATTGCGCAGAGCGTAAACTCGTCGTACGCCCCGAGCGTCCTTATAACGTCCGCGGTCCCGGCATCCACCTGCGTGAAGAGCTCCATGAGCTCCAGGCCGATCTTGACGCACTCGGGATTCTCCGAACAGGTCATCAGAAGCACGGCGGCGTTGAACATGTCGTCAGGATCGATCTCCGCCTGCCTGTCGATCACGCAGCGCTGCAGGGGATCGACCAGCGAAACGGCGCGCCTATCGCGGGTGAGCTCCCCGAAGAGAGCGTCCGCCGCGGGGAAGTTGAGATCCGCGAGGGCGCTTACGCCCTGCTCCATGAGCTCCCTCTGCCTGTCGCTCAAGCCGGCGTCGCCGGGATCGAACATGTGATATATGAATACCCCGTCCTGCGCGCCGGGAGCCCAGCGTATGCCCTCCCCGGGCTCCTCCGGCAGGCTGAAGCCGGCGGGAAGCCTTCCTTCCCCGTCCAGGCTGCTCTTTATGATCTGATATACAGACCCGTCCATGTTATCCCCCTTTTATCTTGAGCTCTTCAGTGACGCTCGTCAGCGCGGGCCGTCACAGCGCCTTCATCAGTTGTACTGCCAGCTTGCTCGCGGCCGTCAAAGCGCCTTCATCAGCAGATAGATCGCCGCGAGATGCAGCGGATAGAAGGCCCTGTAGGCTCTCTTGAACAGCTTCGATACCCTGCCGTAGCTGCCGTCGTAGGCGGCCAGAAACGGCACGGCCAGAAATACGCCCCAGTTGAGGTTCGGTATGACGGCAGCCGCCGCGGCGTATATCAGTCCCCTGGCGCCGAGATATTCCGTGAACTGCTCGGCCGCCTGGCAGTAGATGAAGCCCAGCATGAGCAGCGCGTTCACGCGGAGGCGCTCCCCGCGGCTCATGCCCCCGAGCCTGTCCAGATAGCGCAGGTACGCGAGCGGAAGCAGTATTCCCGCCGCGGCGTAGCCCGGCCTGAAGTACCAGTTGAGCGCGGTCACGGCAGCCCAGACGGTGAACTTCAGGACAGACGCAGCGGAGAGATCCCCGCTGTCCCGTGCCGGAGCCGCAAGCTCAGTCCCCGCAGGGGCTGAGTCCCCAGCGCTCCTCTCCCCTCTGAAGCGTCTGTCTATCCACGCGCAGATAGCGTATGCCGCCGCGAAGCTCAGGAACTGCAGCACCTGGTTGTGACTCTCTGGCGACGGGAAGCCGCCGAAGAAGCACTCATCGTAGAACGGCTCCGAGATCAGAGCCGACACGGCCAGAAACGCCAGAAAGCGCCTCATCCTGTCCGGCTGTTCCTTAAGGTGCCTGCAGGAGTCAGCCAGCATGAGGCTGTACAGAGGCATCGCGACCCGCCCTATGACGCGCATGAAATACAGCCGCGGGAAGAATACGTCCCCGCAGTGGTCGATCAGCATCGTCACCATGGCTATGATCTTGAGATAGAGCGCGCTCATGATAATATTATACCCTGAGCAATGCGACGTTTATAGCCCATTCTGCGCCGGATCGGGAAGTATTAGCGGCCAGAGTTTCCCCAGTCGAGCAGCCCGTGGGCTCAGAGCGCGTCCGGACGCCCGCCCGGGAGCTCAACAGCGCCCGGACGCCGCCGCTATCCCTATCGCTTATATAATTCCGTTATACTTGACTATCTTCCTATACGCACGTAAAATATGGAGTTGAGGGTGTACGCCTGAACCGGCCGCGAGGCCGGAGGCGCCCCTGAAATTTTAGGAGGAGAATTATTATGAAAAAGCTTTTAGCGATCCTTCTCGCTCTGGCAATGGTCTTCAGCCTTGCCGCCTGCGGAGAAAAGAAGGAAGAGAAGAAAGAAGAAGAGACCAAGGTCGTCGCTCCCGCGGGATTTGAAGGTCTCGAGGACCTCATCGAGGCTGCCCAGAAGGAAGGCGAGCTCGTAGTTTACGGCTCCTGCGAGGAGGAGTACCTCTCCGCTGCCTGCGCTCACTTCGAGGAGCTCTTCGGCATCAAGGTCTCCTATCAGAGACTGTCCACCGGCGAAGTCCAGGCCAAGATCGAGGAGGAGAAGGGCAACCCCTCCGCCGATGTATTCTTCGGCGGCACCACCGATCCGTACAACGTGCTGGCCTCTGAGGGCTGGCTCGACCCGTACGACGCCGTACACGCTTCCCACATCACCAAGGACGCGTTCAAGCACAAGGACAACATGTGGTTCGGAATCTACACCGGAATCCTCGGATTCATGGTGAACACCGATGAGCTCAGCAGACTCGGCCTCGAAGCCCCGAAGGACTTCCCCGACCTGCTCAAGCCCGAGTATCAGGGACTCATCTGGCTCTCCAACTACAACACCGCCGGAACCGCCAAGCTGGTCATCAACACCATGATCCAGAAGTACGGCCATGACGAGGGTATCCAGTACCTCGTAGACCTCGATAAGAACATCGAAGTCTACACCAAGTCCGGCTCCGGCCCGTCCAAGAACGTCGGCACCGGCGAGTGCGTCATCGGCATCGGCTTCCTGCATGACGGAATCACCCAGATCCTCGACAACGGCTACAAGAACATCTCGCTCATCATCCCGTCCAGCGGCACCACCTGCGAGATCGGCGCCACCGCCGTGTTCAAGGGAGCCAAGCACCCGAAAGCCGCCAAGCTCTGGATCGAGTACGCCCTGTCCCCGGACTGCGTGAACCTCGCTCAGGAGAACGGTTCCTATCAGTTCCTCGTCCTCGACAACGCCACCCAGCCGCAGGCCGCCTATGACTTCGGCCTCGACCCGAACAACGTTATCGACTACGACTTCGAGGACGCCACCGCCAACATCAAGACCTACGTTGAAGAGGTCATGACCGCTCTGGCCAACTCCGGCGCCAACACCGGCGACGAGTCCAGGTTCCAGGTCAAGTAGCGTCTCAAAGACTACCGCATCAGTATATTGGGGCGGCGGCATATGCCGTCCGCCCCTGTTTTTATGAAAGGAGCCCCCTATGGCTCGATCAAAGCAAGGAGCAGATCTTGATCGCAAGAAGCTCATGGCCGACCCCATAATGGTCACGACCATAGTCCTGCTGATCACCTTCCTGACCCTCTTCGTCCTCTACCCGCTGGCCATACTTCTCGTGGACAGCTTCGTGGGCGACGGGCAGTTCGGGATCTCGATCTTCCAAAGGATATTCAACATGCCGTCGTTCACGAGGGCTATCGGGAACACTCTCAAGATAGGCTTCGTGGTCGGCATCGCCTCCACCCTCATAGGCCTGCTGTTCGCCTACGTGGAGGTGTACGTGCGCATGGGCAGGTTCACCGGCGGTCTCTTCAAGGTGGTATCCATGCTGCCCGTCGTGTCGCCTCCGTTCGTGCTCTCCCTGTCGATGATAATGCTCTTCGGCAAGGCGGGCATCATAACGCGCTACCTGCTGCACATCTACGACAACAGCGTCTACGGCTACTGGGGCATAGTCATAGTACAGACCCTGACCTTCTTCCCGGTCTGCTACATGATGCTCAAGGGCCTGCTCAAGAACATCGATCCCTCGCTGGAGGAAGCCGCGAGAGACATGGGAGCCAGCCGCTCCAAGGTGTTCACGAGCGTCACCCTTCCGCTGATCCTGCCGGGACTCGGCAACGCCTTCCTGGTGACCTTCATCGAGTCGATCGCGGACTTCGCGAACCCGATGATCATCGGAGGCTCCTACGACACCCTGGCCACGACCATCTACCTGCAGATAACCGGAGCCTATGACAAGCCCGGCGCCGCCGCGATGGCGGTCGTGCTGCTGTGCATCACGCTTCTGATGTTCGCGGTCCAGAAATACTATCTCGAAAAGAAGACGGCCGCCACGCTCACCGGAAAGGCCTCCAGGGGCAGGATGCTCATCGAGGACAGGAGCGTGCGCCTGCCGCTCACCATACTGTGCAGCCTCGTGGCGAGCTTCGTCATACTGATGTACATCTGCGTGCCCATCGGCTCGCTCTTCCCGACCTGGGGCTACAGCTTCTTCCCCTTCACCTTCAAGTGGTATCAGCTGGTATTCACCAGGTACAAGGGCTTCAAGGCGTTCAAGGACTCCTTCGTCCTCTCGCTCATCTCGGCGCCCATCACAGCCCTGCTCTCCATGATCATCTCCTACCTCGTGGTCAAGAGGAACTTCAAGGCCAAGGGCTTCATCGAAGCGGTATCCATGCTGGCCATGGCCGTTCCCGGAACGGTACTCGGCGTAGGATACATAAGAGGCTTCTCCGGAGGTATCTTCCACACCGGCTTCCTCAAGGAGATCTACGGCACCGCCGCGATACTGATCATAGTGTTCGTGGTGCGCTCGCTGCCCACCGGCACGCGCAGCGGCATTTCCGCCCTGCGGCAGATTGACAAGTCCATTGAGGAAAGCGCCTATGATATGGGTGCGGGAAGCCTGCGGGTTTTCTGCACGGTTACACTGCCCCTGATTATCGATTCCTTCCTTTCCGGACTGGTTACGGCCTTTGTCCGGTCCATCACTGCGATCTCCGCAATTATCCTCCTGGTTACGCCGGGATATCTGCTGATTACGGTGCAGATCAACGAATTCGCGGAGAAAGGATCGTACGGCATTGCCTGCGCATTTGCGACCATCCTGATTGTTATTACCTACGGATCCGTGCTGCTGATGAATTTTATCACCAGAAGAATCGGTACCAGCCGAAAAATGAAAGGGGCTGAGCAGATATGAGCGAGAAGAACGCGGGTACGACGAGGAGTCCGAAGGGGGTCCGACTGGATCACATCAGCAAAATATACAAGAACCCGAAGACCGGAAAGGATTTCTATGCAGTACATGACGTGGTGCTTGATATTGAACCCGGAAGTTTTGTTACCCTTCTGGGCCCTTCAGGATGCGGTAAAACCACGACACTACGCATGATTGCGGGATTTGAGTCTC
>JAEENW010000114.1 GCA_016283945.1 Bacillota bacterium | reverse complement strand
ACCGCAGCGCGGTGCTCTTCAGCGCCGTGACCTTCGGCCTGCTGCACGGGAACATCCCGCAGGCGATCTACGCGGGGCTTCTGGGGCTGCTGCTCGGCGCGGTCTACATCAAGACCGGCAGGCTGATCCACACGATCGCGATCCACATGACCGTAAACTTCATGGGCGGCGTGGTGGCGCCGGCGGTCATGATGATGGTCCTGAACGGCGCGGAGGACGACGCCTTCCCGCCCCAGGTCATAGCCTTCTACGCGGTCATAGCGCTGCTCTTCACCGTGGGAGCCTCGATCTGGATACGCCTGAGGGGCCGCGTGAGCTTCGAGCCCGCGCCTCAGCAGATCCTGCCGCGCGACGTCCGCGGGGCCTGGCTCAACGCTGGGGTCGCGCTCTTCGCCCTGCTCTCTCTGTTCAGCATGATAATGACGCTGGCGGCATAGAAGCCCGGCGCAGATACCAGGCGATCAAAAAGCCGCGGCAGGAGGGATCCTTCCGCGGCTTCGCAATATGCAAAGACCCCGCGTCTGACGCGGGGTCTTTTAAATTGATCGTTTGTATCCTGATCCCGGACGCCTGACCGGGCGCGCATTATATCTCGAAGACCTCGAGCAGATCCCTCACCGTGAGCTTCTTCTTTTCCTCGCCGCGGACGTCGAGCTTTACGCGGCCCTCATCCATCATGATGAGGCGGTTTCCGTGCGCGAGGGCGTCGCGCATGTTGTGGGTGACCATCATGGTCGTCAGCGAGTGCTCCTGCACGACGCGGTCTGAGAGCTCCAGCACCACGGCCGCGGTCTTGGGATCGAGAGCCGCTGTGTGCTCGTCGAGCAGCAGGAGCTGCGGCTTCTTCAGCGTCGCCATGACGAGGGTCAGGGCCTGGCGCTGTCCGCCCGAGAGCAGCCCGACCTTGGTCTGCAGCCTGTTCTCGAGGCCGAGGCCGAGCGGGGCGAGAAGCTCCCTGTATTCGGCTCTCTCGCGCTCGCTTATGCTCCATTTCAGCCCGCGCTTCTTTCCGCGCCTCGCCGCCAGGGCGAGGTTCTCCTCTATCCACATGTCCGGCGCGGTCCCCATCATGGGATCCTGGAAGACCCTTCCGAGGTACTTCGCCCGCACGTGAGCCGGCATGTGCGTGATATCCACGCCTCCGAGCAGTATCTTTCCGGAGTCCACCGCGAAGCTTCCCGCGACGGCGTTGAGGCAGGTGGATTTCCCGGCACCGTTGCCGCCTATCACCGTCACGAAATCGCCTTCCTCAAGGCGCAGGCTCAGCCTGTCGAGCGCGACCTTCTCGTTGACCGTGCCGGGGTTGAAGGTCTTGCAGACGTCGATCATCTCAAGCATCTCTGTCTCCTCCCTTCATGTTCGGCAGCGTCAGGAACGCCGCGACTATAACCGCGCTGATGAGCTTCAGGTCGTTCGTGTTGAGCCCCAGGGCCAGCACGAGCTGAAGCACTATGTAGTAGACTATGGCTCCGAACACGACGGAGCTCATCCTGAGGGCGAAGTTGAGCGCGAGCAGCTTCCCGAACACGACCTCGCCTATGATGACGGCCGCCAGCCCTATGACTATGGCGCCGCGGCCCATGTTCACGTCCGCAAAGCCCTGATACTGCGAGAGCAGGGCGCCCGAGAAGGCGACGAGGCCGTTCGCGACGATCAGGCCGAGTATCGTGGCTCTGTCAGTGTCGATGCCCTGGGCGCGGGCCATCACGCGGTTGTTTCCGGTCGCCCTGACGGCGCAGCCTATCTCTGTCCCGAAGAAGTAGTAGGCGAGGCCTATCAGCGCCGAGATTATCATGACGAGCAGGGGTATCGGGTTGCTGAGCCCGGCTGCCCTCACGTAGCGCTGCGAGAGCATCAGGCTGTACTTGTCGACGCTCACCGGCTGGTTGGCCTTGCTCCCCATGATCCTGAGGTTCACGGAGTAGAGGGCGAGCTGGGTGAGTATGCCGCTGAGTATCGCAGGGATCCTGCAGCGGGTGTGCAGAAGCCCCGTGACGAGGCCGGCGAGCATGCCGCAGCACGCGGCGGCCAGCGCGGCGGTCCACGCGGGGACGCCGCTCCTTATCAGCATGATGCAGGCAGCGCCGCCCGTCGCGATGGAGCCGTCGACGGTCAGGTCCGATGTGTTGAGCACCCTGAAGGTCAGGAAGACCCCGAGCGCCATGATGCCCCAGATCAGTCCCTGAGCGCAGGCTCCGGGAAGGGAGGCGGTGAAAGAAGAGATCGCGTTCATACCTTGTTTTGATCGATACGATAACGGTTTTCAAGGCCGGAGCCCTTCAGCTTCGCGCTGGCGTTCCTGATGGCCCTCGCCCTTGAGCTTTTCGCTAGAGGATCTCGGCGTAGCCCTCGAGAGGCTCGATCCCGAGCGCCTCGCACATGGCCTTGTTGAACTTCTTGGCGATGACGGGGGAGTACTCGATGGGCATCTTGGAGATGTCGGCGTCGTTGAGCAGGATGTTCACGGCCATCTCGCCGGTCTTGTAGCCGATGTCGCCGTAGTTGATGGAGAGCGTCGCGATGCCGCAGCCGGCGCAGAGCGCCTCCTCGCCGCAGATGGCAGCCTTGCCGGCGGGGATGAGGACGTTGGCTATGGTCTCGGCGTTGCTGGCGCAGGTGTTGTCGGTCGGGATGTATAGCACGTCGCAGCTGTCGCAGGCCTTCTGGGCCACGGAGGCGACGTCGTTGCTGTCGGTGAAGGCGAACTCGGTCGCGGTCATTCCGAGCTTCTCGAGCTCAGCCTTGACCACGTCCACCTGGTAGCGGCTGTTGGCCTCGGCGGAGCAGAATAGCAGTCCGACGGTCTTCGCGTCGGGGAACCACTCCTTGACCATCGCAGCCTGCTCGTCGAGGGGCGCGAGGTCGGAGGTGCCGGAGATGTTGCCGCCGACCGTGCCGCTGAAGCCGTCGATGTCGAGCGCGGTGCCGTACTCGGTGATCGCGGTCGCGAGGATGGGGATGCTGTCGGTAGCTGCGGCAGCCGCCTGGAGGGCGGGAGTCGCGACGACCATGATCAGGTCGACGTCAGAGGATACGAAACCGTTTACTATGGTCGAGCAGGTGCCGGAGTCTCCGGAAGCGTTCCTGTTGTCGACGGTGAAGCTTCCCTCGGGCATCCTGTCGGAGAGGGCCGCCAGGAAGCCTTCAGTAGCCGCGTCGAGGGCGGGATGCTGGGCGAGCTGGCAGATGCCTATGCTGAATACTTTCTGTTCGGGTGCGCTCGCGGGCTCATTGGCGGGCGCGGGCGCCGCGGGCTCCTGCTTGGGGGCTCCGCAGGCGGCGAGTGAGAGAACGAGCAGCGCGCAGAGCGCGGCGGCTATGAGTTTCTTCATTTTTTACTCCTTTTCATTCCTATTCATACCTTTCGCGTAAAATAAAAGCGGTCCTGCTTCGAAAAACAGAACCGCGTTTCTACGCTTGCTTTGCGCCCCTGAGGGGCCTGGTCCTATCTTTCCGCAATATCTTCTCTGAGCGCGCGATAATAGCCGTAATAGGCGTAGCCCTTACGGTAAGCGTACTCGTATGCATAAGATCTTGCGGAAATGATGGTGTTCATGTGCAATATTCTGGAGCATAGGCGGCGGAATGTCAAGCTTTTCTTCGCGGAGCGCGGCGCTTCTTTTCCCGCGGCGGAGGGCTTCGTTCAGACAGGGGCGTACGATGCGGGAGGCGCGCAGGTGTAACTGCTCAGGTTATAGTCTGTTGCAGCCGCGCCGGTGCATCTCCGTCGAAGGCTTCCGGGAAGCCGGTCCTTAGCGATCGGCGAGTTCCGCAGGAACGAAGACGGAGCTTAAGACCGCTGCAGGGACCCGGTAAGGCGCGAGCCGGCCTGAGCGGAGAGCACCGGCGCGGTAAACAGCTGAAGCAATATTTCGGCGGAACGCCCGTGCGCAGACCGACGCAAATATTTTCCCGCACGGGCGCCTTATCGTGTATAATGATAAACTGAAATAAGCCGTGCCGGAGCCGCGCATCGCGGCGAAGGCCCGCTCTCATCGTAATATCATCCGGAGGTAAATATATGGCTGAAAAGAAACAACACAAGCTCGTCGCCGCCGACGGCAGCGCCGAGAGGAAGATGAAGGAAGCCAAGCCCGTAGGCAGCGCCAAGGGCAAGAGGATCGGAGCCGTTCTGCTCTGGCTCGCCGCCTTCGCCTTCGAGCTCTGCGCGTTCTTCGTGCTCCAGGGCAAGATCAACTTCAGCTTCGCGTCCAGCATGACGCAGCTGATCGCCTTCCTGGTCCTCGACCTCGTCTGCGTGGTCATAGGCTCGCAGCTCTGGAAGAAGGCCAACCACATCGACCCCGTCTCCGGGAAGAACAAACTCAAATTCTGGCTGTGGAACAACCTGGGTCTGATCGTGGCCATCGTAGCCTTCCTGCCGCTCATCATCCTGCTGCTCACCAACAAGGACAAGCTGGATGCCCAGACCCGCAAGATCGCCCTGATCGCGGCGTGCGCCGCGCTGGTCATCGGCGGCCTCTGCAGCGTGGACTACAACCCGATCTCCTCGGAAGAGAAGGAAGCGGCCCAGCAGGAACTGGTGGATTACAGCAAGGTCTACTGGACCCAGTTCGGCAAGGTCTATCACACCCACGTGATCGACGAGGAACTCCACTTCACGCCTGCCGACGAGAAGGACTGCCCGTACTTAAACCGCAGCGATTCCCTGACCCGCGGCACCGTGGAAGAAGCCATCGCCGCCGGCAAGACCAAACTCTGCAGCTACTGTCAGCGGCATGACCACATCGAAGGAGACGGCATCAAGACCGACGACGTACCGGAGCCGTAAGGCCCGGGCGCAACGGCTGCCGGAACAGGAAAAGGAGCGGGAGACCGCTCCTTTTTCATGTGGAATTTTACCGTGTCTGTCGCCGCCGCGGGATCCTGCCGGGTGAACAGCGCCGCCGTATCCTACCGGGTGAACAGCGCCGCGATCAGTTCATATCCGCCTTCCAGGTAGATCATGATGATCAGCGCGATGCCGGCCAGCGGGATCATCGCGTCGATCAGCGTTTCCTTATGCTTCCGCGTATAAGAGAAGAGCAGCAGCAGCGGGATGATGAGGATCGTCCCCATGGTCTCCCCGAACCCGAGCTGCGCGATCA
>JAEENW010000113.1 GCA_016283945.1 Bacillota bacterium | reverse complement strand
CTCTGCCTCGAACCCGTAGTCTATGTCATCGATGTGAGCTCTGAGCTCCGCGACCTGCTCCGCGCTTATATCCAGCCCCATTGCGGACTGGGCTTCTGCCAGCGCCGCCCACAGCCTCCTCCAGGTCGTGTAGCGCATGTCGGGAGAGAACAGCCATAGCATGCGCTTCGAAGCGTATCTCGAAGAAAGAGGGCTCTCGTATGTGTCCTTCATCTCCTGTCTCCTTCCGCCCGCGGGCTCACTGCCTCACTATGATGCTGTCCCTCTCGGGTCCGACCGAGACGTACTTCACGGGGCAGCCGGCGCTCTTCTCGACGAAGAGCACGTAGTCCCGCGCCTCCTTCGGAAGCTCGTCGAAGCTTCTGACGGAGCTTATGTCGCAGCCCCAGCCCGGAAGCTCCTCGAGCACGGGCTCAGCGCCCTCGAGCTCCACCGGGAAGGGGAAGCGCTCCGTGACCTCGTCTCCGACCCTGTAGGCCACGCACACGGGGATGCTCTTCAGGTAGCTGAGCACGTCGAGCTTCGTCAGCGCTATGCAGTCCGCTCCCTGGAGCCTCACGCCCTCCCTTGTCGCGACCGCGTCGTACGGCCCGACGCGCCTCGGACGGCCCGTCTTGGCGCCGTACTCGGCGCCCTGCCGCCTGAGCTCCTCGCCGGCCTCGCCCTTCAGCTCGCAGACGAAGGGGCCCTCGCCTACGCAGGTCGAGTAGGCCTTGACCACGCCTATGACCTCCCCCGGGTCCACTGAGGGGCAGCCGGCCCCGACGGGAGCGTAGGCCGCGAGGGTGTTGCTGGAAGTGGTGTACGGATAGATCCCCTGGTCTATGTCCCTGAGGGCTCCGAGCTGGGCCTCGAAGAGCAGCCTTTTGCCCTCGGCGTCGGCCTGCTCGAGCCAGGCTCCGGTATCCCTTATGAACGGCTTGAGCGGCTCGCACCAGCGCGCTGCCCACTCCCCGATGTCCTCAAGCGTGTAGCCGCGGGCACCGTAGACTCCCTCGAGCACGAGGTCCTTCCACTCCGTGAGCGAGGCCAGGCGCGACCTGAACTCCTCCGGGTAGCGTATCTCGCCCGCCATCAGGGTCTTCTTCTGATATTTGTCGGAGTAGAAGGGAGCGATGCCCTGCTTCGTGGAGCCGTACTTGGCGGAACCGAGCCTCTCCTCCTCGAGCGCATCGAGATCCCTGTGCCAGGGCATGAGCAGCGACGCCCTCTCGCTTATCATCAGGTTGTCCGGGCTTACCTCCACCCCACGGCTCCTGAGCTCCTCTATCTCCCTGCAGAGGTTCTCCGGGTCGAGCGCGACCCCGCTCCCGAGGACGTTCACGACTCCCTTTCTGAAGATGCCGGACGGGATGAGGTGGAGCGAGAACTTCCCGTACTCGTTCACGACCGTGTGCCCGGCGTTTCCGCCGCCCTGATACCTCACGACGACGTCGTGCCCGGCGGTGAGGAGGTCGACCATGCGGCCCTTTCCCTCATCGCCCCAGTTGATGCCTACTACCGCGCTGTTTCTGGACATTTTCAAAAGCCTCCTATCTCACACCGAAAAGCAGATCGTCGTATCCGGGGAACGGCCAGAGCTCCTTGGGCATCTCGAGCTCAGCCGCGTCGCAGAGCTCCCTGAGCTCCTCCATCGCGGGGATGAGCCCCGAGCGCACCCTTTCGGCGGCTCCCGAGAGTCCCGGCTTGCCGTCCCTTCCCATCATGGATTCGCAGAGCGAGAGCTCATCTCCCAGCCTCGCGAGCGCCGTGCGTATGCCGTTGGACAGCCCCGAGAGCTCCTCGAAGGATTCCCTCTCGGCCTCGCCCGCGGGGAAGCCGGCGGCGTTCCTCGATATGAGCCCGGACGCGACTGACGCGAGCCTGTCCTGCACCGCGGGGAGTATCTGCCTGCCCGCCATGGAGGACATTGTCCTCGCCTCTATGAAGAGCGTCCTGCAGTAATTGTCCAGGCTTATATCCCTGCGGGAGACCAGCTCGGCCTCGCTGTAGACGCCGTGCCTCTCCAGCATGGAGACGTTCTTTTCGCAGAGCAGCCTGGCGAGGCACTCCGGAGTGGTCCTCAGGTCCGAGAGGCCTCTCTTCTCGACCGCCTCCCTCAGCCAGCTCTCGTCGTAGCCGTTGCCGTTGAAGATTATCCTGCGGTGCTCCCTCACCGTGTGCCTTATGAGGGCGTAGGCCGCTTCGCCGGGCTTGGAGCCGTCGCGTATTGCGGCCTCGAGCTCGTCGGCGAAGCCCTCGAGCACGTCCGCGACCGCCGCGTTGAGCATGATGTTCGGTCCGGAGATGCTCTGCGATGAGCCCGGCATCCTGAACTCGAACTTGTTGCCTGTGAAGGCGAAGGGGGAGGTCCTGTTGCGGTCGGTGTTGTCCTTCGAGAGCTTGGGCAGCACCTGCGCGCCGAGCTCCATCAGCACCCTTCCGTGGGCCTCGTAGTCCGAGCCCCGCTCTATAGCCTCGAGCATCTCTGTGAGCTCCTCCCCGAGGTATATCGATATGACGGCGGGAGGCGCCTCGTTGCCGCCCAGCCTGTGGTCGTTGCCGGCCGAGGCGACGGAGATCCTCAGAAGGTCCTGCCACTCGTCCACGGCCTTGATGACCGCGCTGAGGAAGAGCAGGAACTGCAGGTTCTCGTGAGGAGTATCCCCGGGCGAGAGCAGGTTCACCCCCGTGTCGGTCTGAAGCGACCAGTTGTTGTGCTTCCCGCTGCCGTTGAGGTGCTCAAAGGGCTTCTCATGCAGAAGGCAGGCCAGGCCGTGCCTCGCCGCGGTCTTCTGCATGAGCTCCATGGCAAGCTGGTTGTGGTCGGTCGCGATGTTCGCGGTGTCGTATACCACCGCGAGCTCGTGCTGTGACGGCGCGACCTCGTTGTGCTCGGTCCTCGCGGGTATGCCGTGAGCCCAGAGCTCCTCGTTGAGCTCGTTCATGAAGGCCGCTACCGAGGGCTTTATCATCCCGTAGTAGTGATCGGAGAGCTCCTGCCCCTTCGGAGGCCTCGCGCCGAGCAGGGTGCGGCCGCAGAACCTGAGATCGGGGCGCTTCTCGTAAAGCTCCAGGGGCACAAGGAAGTACTCCTGCTCGGGCCCCGCCATGGCGGTGACGGAGCTGACTCCCGCGCTTCCGAGCAGCCCGAGCACCCTGACCGCCTGGCGGCTCAGGGCCTCGACGGAGCGCAGCAGCGGGGTCTTCTTGTCGAGAGCCTCTCCCCCGTAGGAAGCGAAGGCCGTGGGGATGCACAGCGTCCTGTCCTTGATGAAGGCGTAGGAGGTGGGATCCCAGGCCGTGTAGCCCCTGGCCTCGAAGGTGGCTCTGAGGCCTCCCGAGGGCAGGGACGAGCCGTCCGCCTCGCCCTTGATGAGCTCCTTTCCCGAGAAATCAAAAACAGCCCTTCCGCCGGGCCGCGGCGTCACGAAGCTCTCGTGCTTCTCCGCGGTCACCCCGGTCAGGGGCTGGAACCAGTGCGTGAAATGAGTCGCTCCCTTGGAGACCGCCCATTCCTTCATTCCCGAGGCCACCGCCTCGGCTACGCCCGCGTCGAGCGGGCCGCCCTCCTCTATAGTCCGCCTCAGCGAGGCATAGACTTCGGGGGGCAGGTATTCCTTCATCGCCTCGTCGCCGAAGACCAGCGAACCGAAACTCTCTGCCGCAAGATCCATAGCTTCTTCTCCCTTCCTGCAAACTGGGAAATGGAAATGAAAAACATATTTCGATTATAACGGCTTGCGGCATCGAAATAAAATACATATAATATTAGCAGTACTATACGTTAATCGTATTGCAAGGAGGCAGACATGGAGCTCAGAACGCTGAGATACTTCACCGTAATAGCCGAGGAGCTGAACATCACCCGCGCGGCAAAGCTGTTGAACATGAGCCAGCCACCGCTAAGCGCCCAGATCAAGGGGCTTGAGGAGGAGCTCGGGACCGAGCTCATGATAAGGGGAAAGAGGAAGCTCGAGCTCACCGAGGCGGGACAGCTGCTCTACCGCCGATCCAAGGAGATACTGAGCCTCGCCGACAAGGCGAAGGAGGAGATCATAGCCCTCAGCAGCGGAGCCGGCGGGACCATATCCCTCGGCCTCGTCGAGGGCACGGCGCCCGACATCGCCGCAGAGTGGATCCCGGGCTTCCTGAAGGAGCATCCGGGCGTCAAGCTGCGCATCACGGACGGCAGCAGCGACGATCTCGTCAACAAGATGAGGAGCGGCCTCATAAGCATGGCCGTCATCACCGCTCCGTACGACCAGCTCTTCCTCAACAGCTTCGAGGTCGGCCGCGAGAGCATGGTGGCCTTCATAGGCAGAAGCCATCCGCTCGCGCAAAAAGAAGGCCCGATAAGCATATCGGACCTTCGCGACCAGCCGCTCATCGTGCCCAGCAGGAGAGCGACTATCGATATGATTTTCAGATGGTTCCGCGAGATACACGCTGAGCCGCGTATAGTCTGCGAGATGGACAGCTATCTGGACGCCGCGGCGCTCGCCGGAAGGGGCGTCGGCATCAGCCTCTTCCCTAGGACCGCCTACATCCCCAACGACTCGCTCGTCATAAGGCCCATAGCTGGCCCCGACCGCTACGTACAGTATCTCTTCGTCTGGAGAAAGGGTCGTCCCCTCCCCTCTATCGAGGAGATGTTCATAGACCGCGTCAAGGAGCTCGCGGCGGAGGCCTGATCTTTCCCCAGGCCCGCTACCGCGGGACCGAACCTTCCCTAAGCCGCTGCCGCGGGGTTAGGCCTTCTCCGCGCCGTTGTAGCGCAGCGCGAGCATGGTGATGTCATCGAACTGGTCCACGCCAGCAACGAAGGCGTCTATACGGCTCCTGATGTGCGGCAGCAGGAGCCCGGGATCCGTGCTTTCGGAGCACGAAAGGGCCTCGAGCAGCCTCTCCTCACCGAACAGCTTCCTCTCAGCCGTCATGGCCTCGGTGACGCCGTCGGTGTACTGGAGTATCACGTCGCCCGGGCGGAGCAGGGTCTCCTGTTCCGCGAAGGCGGGCTCTTCGTCGAGCGCGAGCAGCTCGGGCTCGAAGGCCGCCAGCGCCACTCCGCCGCGCTTCTCCAGTATGCTCCACTGTCCGCCGTGGAAGAGCGCGGGCTTCTCGTGCCCGGCGTCAGCCCACACCAGCCTTCCGGTCGATATCTCGAGTATCCCGACCCAGACCGTGACGAACATGTTGTCGCGGTTGTTCTCGGCGAGCTGCGCGTTGACTCTGTTCATCATCTGCGCGGGGCTGAGGCCGCTCAGAGCGGCGTCCTTGAGCATGGTCCTCGCGGTCATCATGAACAGCGCCGCGGGTATGCCCTTTCCCGAAACGTCTCCCACTACGACAGCCAGATGGTCGCTGTCGGTCATGAAGAAATCGTAGAAGTCTCCTCCCACCTCCCTGGCAGGATCCATGCCGGCGAAGATGTCGAACTCGCCGCGGCCCGGGAAAGGCGGGAATTTATTTGGCAGAGCGTTCTGCTGTATGCTCGTCGCGAGGTCCAGCTCGGCGCTCATGCGCTCCTTCTCCGCCGTTACCTTCGCCAGATCCTGGATGAAGTCCTTGAGGTCCTGCTCCATGTCGGCCATGACAAGGCCGAGGTTCTCTATCTCGTCGCCCGTGCGTATGTTCAGCTCGGAGAAGTAGGCGGTCTTCAGTGTCCCGTTGCGCCTGTCCTTCATGTACTTCTCCGCGGCTCCCGCGATGTCGTTTATGGGCGTGACGACGGTCTTCTTGATCCTTCTCGTCAGGAACAGTCCAACCACAGACATCACTATGCCTATGCTTATTACGAACTGCCATACGAAGCGCCTCAGGCCGCCTGCCGCCACGTAGGCCTTGTACATCACGATGAGCACTCCCTTGCTCGAGTCGCTGCCCTTTACGAAGGAAGCGCTCGCGACGACGAGGCCGCGCCCGGGCAGATAGTAATAGGAGTGTGGGAACTCGCCCTGCCCGCTCCTGAAGAAGTAGCGCTGCAGGAAGCCCGGTATGCCCACCGTCTTGCCGAGGGGATACTCGTGGCCCTCGCGCGGGTCGGTGTCTGCCACGAAGACCAGCTGTCCCCGCTCCTCGTCCGCCACGGCGAGGAAGAAGTCGGACATATCCGCGGTCCTCATGCCGGAGAGGTATTCCCTCATCCCGCGGTAGCCGGGACGGTCGTGGATCTCGTCGAACCTGGCGTAATAGTCCTCGTTCTGATCCTTTATATTGTCGATGCCCTGGAATATCTCATAAACGCGCTCGCAGTATTTCTCGACCGCGTAATGCGCCTTGAGCTCGAGGACGTCGGAGCCGACCCTGTCGTAGGCCGCCTTCATCGAATCCTGCAGGATCGCGTTGTAATACATCATGGCCCCGATGCAGAAGCATACGAGGCCGAGGAATATCGAATATCTTACTATCAGTCTTAACATGCGCCCCTCGAGAGAGTTGTTCGCCCTCTCGAAGAAGCTCATTTCCCTTAATCGTTTTCTCGCCATAGGCAACCGTCCTACAGCTTCTTGATGACGGTCAGTATGTTCGCCCCGCCCTCATAACGATAGCTGACCTCGTCCATGCTCTCCTTGACGAGGAGTATGCCTAGACCTCCCTCGCGCGCGAGCAGTCCCTCCTCTGAGGTGTCGGGATCCTCCTGAGCCAGAGGATCGAAGGGCTTGCCGTGATCGAGGAACTGTATGACGACCCTGAGCGGGTCCTCGAGCACCTCGCAGCTGACCTCCGCCGGCCCTACCGACGGGTCATAGGCGTAGCTCGAGATGTTTACGAAGATCTCCTCTACCGCGAGCCTTATCTGGAACAGCGTGCTCTTCGGAAGCTCATAGGGCGCGAGCTGCCCGAAGATGAATTCGTTGACCGCGTCGAGATTGGCTATCTCCGCGGTGATCGTCATGGATCTCATGGTCCCGTTCTCATCAGCGCTGAGGTATTTGAACATGCGGCCGAAGCCCGTGAGCTTGAGTATGTCCGCGATGGGCTCGCCCACGTTCTTCGCGCAGAAAGTGCCGTCCTTCCGGCGAAGCTCGGTGTAAGCGCTCTTGAAGGCCCTGAGACCGGCGCTCGATATGTACTCGAGATCCTGCATGTCGAGGATGATGGTGTCGAAGCGCTTTACGGCCTCGAGGAGAGTCTCCTCCACCCCGGCGGCATTGCCCGCGTCTATGCTGTTCATCAGCCTGAATTCGCCCACGCTTCCGAGCTCTTTGAGGCTCATTTCCGTGCCCATATCAGTTCCCTCCCTGTGATGCGTACAAGAAGCTTCAATAACTGTTGTTTTGTATTATAACACAGCAGCGCGGCGCGCGGAATGAGGGAGGCCTCTACGCGGCGAGAGCGGGCTTCTCCGCAGGAAGCGCCGCTTCCTCTGGCGCCGGCCTCTCTGTATCCGCGGGCGCGCGGCCGGCCTCATCCCTGATCCTGCTCACGTCTTCCATCGTGAGCAGGCCCTTCTCCATGACGAGCCGGGCGAGAGCTTCAAGGAAGCCCGCGTTCGCCGCGAGGATCTGTTTCGTCCTCATATAGTACTTCTCGACCTCGGCGCTCACAGCCTGCTCCTGCCTCGCCCTGAGCTGCCCGGAGTCGTTGTAGCCGTTTGAATGGAGCGAAAAGCCGCTCACGCAGCTGTTCTTTACCAGATCTTCCACGCGGTCGAACGCCTGATCCAGATCGGAGCTGGAGCCCCAGTCCTGCAGCCCTGTCTTCATCTCGACAGCGGCCATACCGGCCAGAGAGCCCATGATCCTCGCCTCCATCCAGAGCCTGTAGTCCTCGGTGTTCCTGTAGTAATGCGTAAAGCCCTTGTTGCTGTCCGCGCAGACGAGAGTGACGCAGCCGGGGCACAGGGCCTCGTGCACGACGGCGTGCCCCGCCTCATGAAGCGCGATCTCATAGGAGACCGCTTCCCTGCCCGGACCGGCCGCGTCCATCTCGAATATGATCTTGAGGCAGGCTCTCAGGAAGTGCTCCATGCTTATAGCCTCCGCTCTCTCGTAGCCCGCGTATATCCCTGCCTGATTGATGACCGTCTCCAGCTCCGCGGTGGAGCGGCCATCCATGATCCTCGCTATGGGCTTCGGGTCTATCTCGCCCACGAACCTCCTGCCGCTGAGGAAGTGCTCCGTGATGAGCTCAGCGTCCTCTCCGTGTGGCGCTTCTATCTCAATGACGCGGTCGAAGCGCCCGGCCCTCCTCAGCGACCTGGGGAGGACGCTGATGTCGTTGGCTGTCGCCAGAACATAGACCTCCCTGCCCTTTACCGCGTCTATGCAGGACTGCACCGTGACGTACTCCTCCGCGTCAGGATGGTCCTCGTCGCCGTTGGCGAACTTGTCCATGTCGTCCAGAAATACTATGGACGGAGCCTGCTCCGCCGCCCTGTCGAAGGTCTCCTTTATAGCCTTGATGAAATCGCCGTCCGGCCTGTCCTTCCTGCATATGAAGGCAGGCCTTCCGCACTCCTCGATGAGCGCGGAAGCCATGAGGGTCTTGCCGACACCCGGCTCCCCGTAGAGCAGCAGGCCCTGCGGAGCCTTGACCCCGAGCCCCGCGTAGACCTCTCCGTTCCTGAGGGAGTCGCAGATCTGCCTGAGCTCTCCCTTGACCTTGCTGTAGCCTATGATCTTATCGAATGCGTCCATTCCGTTCCTCCTTGAACGTCCGGCGGCTTCCTGCCGCCTCCTGTTTGATCTTTCTGACAGCGTCATGATAGCAGGGATGATGCGACAAATACGGTACATTAGAGGACGCGGGCAATAAAAAGACCGCGCCGGGTCAAGGGCCGCGTCCGATAAGGGCCCCCGGGCAATAAAAGACCGCGGAGCCTTTCCGGCTCCGCGGCCTTAATGTCTTTTTGTGTCTCAGTCCTCAGGCGTTCAGCCCGGGACTTCGCGCGGTCTCAGACTACTTGCCTTCCTTGATCGCGGCCTGGGCGGCGGCGAGTCTGGCGATGGGTACTCTGAACGGCGAGCAGGAGACGTAGTCCAGTCCGGTCTTGTGGAAGAACTCTACGGAGGAAGGATCTCCGCCGTGCTCTCCGCAGACTCCGAGGTGGATGTCAGGCCTGGTCTGTCTTCCGAGCTTGACGGCCATGGCGACGAGCTTGCCTACGCCGTTCTGGTCTACTCTGGCGAACGGATCGCTCTCGTAGATCTTCTTGTCGTAGTAGTCCTTGAGGAACTTTCCGGCGTCGTCTCTGGAGAATCCGAAGGTCATCTGAGTCAGATCGTTGGTTCCGAAGGAGAAGAACTCGGCCTCGCGGGCGACTTCGTCAGCGGTGAGAGCGGCTCTGGGGATCTCGATCATGGTACCGACGAGGTACTTCATGTCGCTTCCGGCTTCCTTGATGAGCTCATCGGCGGCCTTGACCACGACGCCCTTGACGAACGCGAGCTCCTTGACCTCGCCTACGAGCGGGATCATGATCTGCGGCTCGATCTTGTAACCGCAGCGGGCCCTTACGGCGAGAGCGGCCTTAATGATGGCTCTGGTCTGCATCTCGGCGATCTCCGGATAGGTGACGGCCAGACGGCAGCCTCTGTGACCCATCATCGGGTTGAACTCGTGGAGGGAGGCGATGACGGCCTTGATGGCCTCAACGCTCTTGCCCTGAGCCTTGGCGAGCGCGGCGATGTCGTCCTCTTCGGTCGGTACGAACTCGTGGAGAGGAGGATCGAGGAGTCTGATGGTTACGGGGTCGCCTTCCATGGCCTCATAGAGACCCTCGAAGTCGGCCTGCTGCATCGGCTCGATCTTGGCGAGAGCGGCAACTCTCTCCTCGAGGGTGTCGGAGCAGATCATCTCTCTGAAGGCGGCGATACGGTCAGCCTCGAAGAACATGTGCTCGGTCCTGGTGAGTCCGATGCCTTCGGCTCCGAGCTCTCTGGCCTTCTGAGCGTCCTTGGGGGTATCCGCGTTGGTGCGGACGCCGAGTCTCCTGTACTTGTCGGCCCAGCCCATGATCCGGCCGAACTCTCCGGCGATCTGAGCGTCTACGGTCGGGATGATGCCGTCATAGATGGCTCCGGTGGAACCGTCGATGGAGATGAAGTCTCCCTCGTGGAAGGTCTTGCCGGCGAGCTCGAACTTCTTGTTCTCCTCGTCCATCTTGATGTCTCCGCAGCCGGAAACGCAGCACTTGCCCATGCCTCTGGCTACTACCGCGGCGTGGGAGGTCATTCCGCCGCGAACGGTGAGAATGCCCTGAGCGGACTTCATTCCCTCGATGTCCTCGGGGGAGGTCTCGAGCCTTACGAGCACGACCTTGGCCTTGGGATCTGCCTCGACGGCAGCCTTGGCGTCCTCAGCGGAGAAGACGATCTTTCCGCAGGCAGCGCCCGGGGAAGCGCCGAGTCCCTTGCCCATCGGGGTCGCCTTCTTGAGAGCGTCGGCGTCGAAGCCCGGGTGGAGCAGGGTGTCAAGGTTTCTGGGGTCGATCATGAGGACAGCCTGCTTCTCATCGATCATGCCCTCGTCAACGAGATCACAGGCGATCTTGAGAGCGGCCTTAGCGGTCCTCTTTCCGTTTCTGCACTGGAGCATGTAGAGCTTGCCGTTCTCGACGGTGAACTCCATGTCCTGCATGTCTCTGTAGTGGTCCTCGAGCTTGTTGCATACGTCGATGAACTCTTCGTAGGCCTCGGGGAACTTCTGCTCCATCTCGGAGATGGGCATCGGGGTGCGTACGCCCGCTACTACGTCCTCGCCCTGGGCGTTGGTCAGGAACTCACCCATGAGCTTCTTCTCGCCGGTAGCCGGATCTCTGGTGAAGGCTACGCCGGTACCGGAGTTCTCGTTGAGGTTTCCGAATACCATCGGCATGACGTTGACGGCGGTTCCCCAGCTGTAGGGGATGTCGTTGTCTCTGCGGTATACGTTGGCGCGGGGGTTGTCCCAGGAGCGGAACACCGCGCGGATGGCTTCCTTGAGCTGGACCACGGGGTCGGAGGGGAAGTCCTCGCCGAGCTGCTTCTTGTACTCGGCCTTGAACTGCTCAGCGAGCTCCTTGAGGTCGGCGGCGGTGAGCTCTACGTCGTAGGTCACGCCCTTCTTCTCCTTCATGGCGTCGATCAGCTGCTCGAAATACTTCTTGCCGACCTCCATGACTACGTCGGAGAACATCTGGATGAAGCGGCGATAGGAGTCATAGACGAAACGCTCGAACTTCGGATCGGGGTTGCCGGCGATCATGGCGGCTACTACCTCGTCGTTGAGGCCGAGGTTGAGGATGGTGTCCATCATTCCCGGCATGGAGGCTCTGGCTCCGGAACGAACGGAGACGAGCAGGGGGTTCTTGAGATCTCCGAACTTCTTGCCGTTGATCTGCTCCATGATCTCGACGTTCTTCATGATCTCGGCCATGATGTCGTCGTTGATCTGGCGGCCGTCCTCATAGTACTGAGTGCAGGCCTCGGTGGTGATGGTGAATCCCTGAGGTACGGGCATTCCGATGTTGGTCATCTCGGCGAGGTTAGCGCCCTTGCCGCCGAGAAGCTCTCTCATTCCCGCGTTGCCTTCGGTAAACAGGTATACGTACTTCTTCATTAAATACTCCTTTCGTATCTTGAGGAGGCCCCGGTCTCAGGCACAAATAAAACCGCGGGTCCCCGATCAGTACCCACGGAATAATAACACAAGAAAGCGCGGAAAACAACATCAAATCAAGCTGTTTTCTGTTCAAACGGCGCGTTTTTGAGGGGTTTTCGGCAGAGGCTCCGCCTCTGACGGCAAAAGGCCTTCAGTTCCCCCGCGAAGGAGGAACTGAAGGCCTGATGTTTTCACGCTCTGACCGTCAGCGCATATCTGCGTCGAGGAGCTTTGTCCAGGTCTCGAAGCCGCCCTTCTTCTCCCTGTACTCGTGGCCGTTTCCGGCTTCCTGGATCGCCAGGTAGTACCAGGCGGAGGGGAGGTTGTCGGACCAGGTGACCATTCCGTCGAGGAGGTCGTCCCCGGTCTCGGGCGCCCTGCCGAGCACCCTGTTGATGAGGGTTATGGCCTCAGCCCTGGTGATCGGGGCGTCGGGCTTGAAGCTGCCGTCCTCATAGCCCTTGACCCAGCCGTTCTGAGCGGCCTTTGCGATATCGCTCTGAGCCCAGTGGCCGACTACGTCGTCGAAGCTGCTCACGGGAGCTCCGGCGTCCCTGTCGAAGCGGGCTGCCATCACGGCGAGCTCGGCCCTGGTGATCGGGGCGTCAGGTCTGAAGCTGCCGTCCCCGTAGCCGCTGACGATGCCCATGGCCGCCATGGTTGAGACCGCCGTGTTGTACCAGGCGTCCTCATCCACGTCGCTGAAGGAGTTCTCGGTGCTGAGGTTCTTCCTCGCGGCCCTGTCGGTGAGCAGTCTGAAGAATATCGTGGATATCTCGGCCCTGGTGATGTTCCTGTCAGGGCCGACGCTCCCGTCAGGGTATCCCTTGATGTACGCGCGGTGATCGTCGCCGTTGAGATCGGCCGGAGTTCCGCCGCCACCGCCGGTGCTGCCGCTCTTCTTCGCGTAGGTATAGGTGAACGTCATCGCGGAGCCGCTGGCGACTGCCTGCCCCGCGGGATCCTCGTCCCAGGCTCCGGCCTTGTATCCGGAGGCGGGCTTGCTTCCGGCCGCGGGAACGTCGGCCTTCTTGACGACCAGCTCCTCGCCGGCCTTGCCGCTGAACTCGAGCGCCTTATCCTCCGCGCTGCCGTCGTTCCAGCTTCCGTTAACGACCTTGAAGGTCACCTGCGCCGTTACGGTCTTCGGCTCCTCGGGCTCGACCGGATCCTCATGGGTCTCGGTCTTCTTGTATCTGTAGGAGTATCTCACGACGTCTCCGTCCGCGAGCTCGGCGGGAACGGGCTCCTCGTCCCAGGCGCCCTCCTCAAAGCCCTCGGCGGGAGCCTTGCCGGCTGAGGGGATGTCGTCCGCCTTGAGCTCGAGCTTCTCGCCCTCCAGGACGTCGAGCTCTACGGTGATGTCGTCGTCTCCGCCCTCGTCCCACTCGCCGTCGTAGACCTTGAAGATGACTTTCGCCTTGATGTGGTCGATGGCGGTGAAGTTGGCGGTGTAGACCGCGGCCTGATAAATGCCGTCAGCCTTCCCGGGCACGAAGGCCTCGTCTTCGGATACCTCGTTGCCCTGCTCATCGGTCCAGCCGGAGAACCTCCAGCCTTCCTCTGCCGCAGCTTCGGAGCCGGCGGCCTCGCCGCTCTGCACCTTGACAGTCTCGGAGGCGCTGCTCACGCTGCCGCCTTCCGCCGCCTCGTACCTGATCTCGACCTCCTTCTCGGCCGTCTTGTAGACCGCGGTGTATACCGCGTCGCCGGTGACGTCGCCGAGCTCGGGGTCCCAGCCCTCGAACTCGTAGGTGAATACCTCGTCCTCTTTCTTGACAGGGTCTTCAGGGACGTCTATCTGTCCGGAAGGAGTTCCGTAGGCGTACTCGGCGGGCTCGCCGATGGCGGTCTTTCCGTCGTCGTCCACGAATCTGACCTCGTACATGACGGGCTCGTAGTTCGCGGTGTAGCTGCGCTCTCCGCTGCTGCCCTCGGCGACGCTGACCGGGGTGGCCGGGTCCTTAAGCTCTGTGCCGGTCCAGCCGGTGAAGCTGAACTCGCCTTCCCTGCCCTCGGGATCGGTCAGGGTGAAGCTGTCGACCCTGCTGTACTTTTCGGGATTCTCTTCGCCTTCGGGAAGCGCTCCCTCTCCGAGCTCGTAGCTGATCGGCCAGGCCGGGGTGATGAGCACGTACTTTTTGGATACCTGCGGACTGTCCGCAGCCGCTTCTCCGAGGAGCTCCGGATCCTCTGCCTCTTCGCGTCCGTCCGCGCTCTCCCCGTCGTAGCTCTTGTGAGCGTACTCAGAGTCGTCCGCTACGGTGAAGGAAGCTTTTTCGGGATCGACGAGGGTGATGGCCGCCCTGCCGGAATCGACCTCGAGCTCTCCGCCGTTCATCGCGATGCCGCCGCTGTAAGCCGTAGCCTTGATGCCCTGCGGAGTTCCGGACACGCGCACGGTGCCCCCTTCAATGGTGAGGGACGAATCCTGCAGGTAGATGCCGGCGACCGTGCCGCCCTCGATCTCCACGAGGGTGTCGTCGCCGCTGACGACGATGTTCTGGGTGCCGCCCCAGGGCTCGTCGTCCTCTTCGGGATCGTAGTCCTCGTCGATGTCTCCCGCGTAGATCGCCGCGGAGCCGGCGCAGACCACGCTGAGCTCTCCGCCGCTGATCTCGATGCCGGTGTCGCTGCTGGCCTTGGCTCCCACGAGGAAGATGCCGGTGGCATCCTCTCCGGTAGCCGCCACTGAGAGCTTTCCTCCGGAGATCTTTATGCCGTTGTTGGAATAAATGCCGGTGTAGGGCGAATCCACCTTGAGCTCGCCGCCCTTTACCTCGATGATGCCGTCGTCGTTCTCGACGCACAGATCGTTGAGGGAGACGGTTCCGGACTCGACCGTGACGCTGTTGCTGGGAAGCTTGTTGTCGTATTCGTCGGTGGGGTTGCTCGCCGTGAGAGTGAGGCTGTCGTCATCGCTTCCGTTCGCGGAAGAGAAGATGAAGTCTACAGTGAGCCTGACGGGGCTCAGCGGGGCAGACGGAGCGGTGAGGACGTTCTCCCCGTCAAGGACTATGCTGAGCTCGAGCGAGCCCTCGCAGCAGCCTATCGCCCACTCCTGATCCATGTAGTCGTCCTCGTCGCAGTCGTCGATGCCGTCGTCCGGCACCTCGATGCAGACTGAGTGCAGCGTCAGAGTGACCTCATCGGGCTTGTCGTTTCCGTTGAGCTGGCCTATCATGACGCGGTCCGCTGTCGTATCGAAGCCTTCCGCCATGGACAGCCCGTACGATCCGTTCTTCAGGATCGTGACCTGACCGTTCTCGTAGGTGTAATCGGTCCCCCTTACCCCGCCTGTGACGACGAGGCCTTCGGGCGCCTCCGCCGCTGACGCGGGAGACCCGAGCGGGACCAGACAGAATGCCATGGCAAGAGCCACGAGCAAGCTGATCGATCTTTTGAGCATTGTGTTTTCCTCCGTTTGGATATGGACCTGGTTCTATACGGACCCGGCGCCGCGCCCCACACGCGGACTTCCGGGAACGTATAATTATTGTGTTATGTATAATAGCACATTCCGGGGCTCTCAGTCACAGTAAATGCAGGGGGCGGCATAAAAAGTGTCCAGGCGCCGCTGCCGCCAGAAATGAGTTATAATGTATTAAAATAAAGCGGCCGTCCGGCCGCCATCAGGCTATCGAGAGAGGAGCTGCACCACATGGAGAAGATCTATCAGGATATCTGCGCATACATTGACAGCAGGGCTGAGTGGATGAAAGAGCGCAGGCGCGATTTCCACAAATACGCCGAAGCGGGATGGCACGAGGTCAGGACCTGCTCCATCATAGCGGACCATCTCGTCAGGCTCGGCATGGACAGAGTCCTCATGGGCAGCGAATGCTTCAAGGCCGACGCGCGCATGGGGCTGCCCGATCAGGACGAGCTCGACAGGGTATATCAGAGAGCTCTGGATCAGGGGGCGATACTCCCCTACGCCGAGAAGTTCAGGGACGGCTTTACCGGCGTCATCGGGATCATCGATACCAGCCGCCCCGGCCCCGTCATAGCTTTCCGCCAGGACATAGACGCGCTCGGGGTCTTTGAGGACAGAACGCCCGGGCATAAGCCCTACGCAGGAGGCTACAGCTCCGTAAACGACGGCGAGATGCACGCCTGCGGCCATGACGGGCACGCCACGGTAGGAATGACCGTCGCCGAGACCCTCATGAAGTTCAGGGACGAGCTCTGCGGCACGGTCAAGATCGTCTTCCAGCCCGCCGAGGAGGGAGTGCGCGGAGCGAGAGGCATAGCGGAGTCCGGCATACTCGACGACGTGGACTACGTGATAGGTATCCACATGTACGACAGGAACACGGAGGAAGACTACGAGATCGGAGTGCGCGCGAACGAAGAGGCCGCGAAGCTGGGCAAGCCGCAGATCGGCCTCGCCTACGCACGGAACGTGGCCAACGCCAAACTGGACGTCTGGTTCTACGGGAAAGCCGCACACGCGATGCACCCTGAGAGCGGGAACAACGCCCTGCTTGCCGCTCTTGCCGCGAGCCAGGCTATCTATGCCATACCCAGGACGTCATTGGGCGACAGCAGGATAAATGTCGGGCAGATAGAGGCGGGCTCCGGACGCAACGTAGTCTGCGACAGGGTGAAGATAGTGATGGAGCTGAGAGGCTACACTCAGGAGGCTCTCGAGTACAACGAGGCCTATGCCCGCAGGATCATAGAGCACGCTGCCGCGATGCACGGCTGCGGATACGAGATCAGGATGATGGGAGCGACCGCCGCCGTCATGCTGGATACCCCCGAGTTCGTGGACGAGCTGGCGAAGATGGCGCGCGAAAAACTCGGAATGATCGTCGCCGGTCCGGCTCCCGGCAATAATTCCGAGGACTATTCCTTTATGGCAATGCGCGTCGCGCAGCACGGCGGGAAGAGCTGCTTCTTCCACTGCCTGACGGAATTCCCGGATGTATTCCACGGCACGGGCTTCGATATCGACGAGGCCGACCTTCTGAACGGCGCCAAGTTCTTCTGCGGCGCTGCGCTCCATCTGATGGGAAGGTGAGAACCTACGCCTGCACTCTCAAGCATCGGATGTTGTTATCGGTCTTCCCCCAAAAAACGCATGAAAAAGCCCCGCCGCGAGGCGGGGCTTTTGATCATCTGCTTTTCATCATATTCTCCGTCACGGCCGCGAAGTCTCTTAGGAAGCGTTCCTTCTCATCCGCGCTGAAGCCCTCGAAGGCGGCAGCTTCCATCCATTCGTAGACCCTTTCGAGGCGCTGCTGCACCTCTCTGCCCTTCCCTGTGATGAACACGTTCACCTCGCGCGAGGACGCGGGATTGCGCTTTCTGAGTATGAGGCCGTCCTTTTCCATGACAGCGAGTATGTTGCTTACCGTGGAAGCCTCCAGCGAGAACGCGTCGCACATCTCCCTCTGGATGCAGCCGTCGTGATGATACACATAGTCCAGCATCCTGGGCTGCCCGCGGAGAAATCCGCATTCCTCCCTTTTGTCGCCGAGCTGCTTCCTCATGGCGTCATACAGCATTGGAAGCAGCTGATACAGTCTCTCAGAGCTCATATCCCGTCCTCTCTTAGCTTCCGGACCATCCGGGCATTCCTGACAATCATTAATATATGCTCCGGTTCCCATCCTTTCAATAAAAAATAATTATGACGGTATATTGTTTTGTTTCAAAACTGTTTGACAGCAAAACATATCCTTGCTAATAATAGGCCATAAACAGTTTTAATCCAAAACTATCCGGTCTCCGGCCGGGAAAGGAGCATCATGGCTGATCAGTACGACGATTGGAAGAATCTCAGGTTCGGGAGGGTCATAACGGAGGAGGAACTCAGCAAACGCACCGACCCCGTATGGCCGTACAAATACTTTGACCCGGGCCTCCCGGTCGAGAAGGAGCACGTCGACGCCCTCATCGAGGGCGGCATTGACATCCATCTGCACGGAGCTCCCTCGAGCGGCTGGCTCCCCGGCAGGCCGAAGCTCATCGACACCGCGATAAAGGCGGGCGAGATGCGCATGAAAGCCCTGGTCTTCAAGGATCTCAACGGAAAGACCAACAACGCCGCCATCATCATCGAGGACATGATCGGAATGATGGCCGCCGGCAACAGCTTCGGAGAGGATTTCCGCCCCGCGGAGCTCTACGGAGGCATCGTACTCAATTATCCTTCAGGCGGCATCAATCCCGCCGCGGTGAAGAGCGCGCTCGAGTACGGCAGGTGCAAGATGGTATGGCTCCCCTCCTCCGACGCGGCTCACCAGTACCGCCTGCTCGGCAGGGAGGGCGGCATCAGAGTCAGCGACGGCAGAGGGACTCTCACGGAAGAGATGACAAAGGTCCTCGACATGATGGCGGATTTCAACGCGAACTCCCGCGGCGACAGGACCTGCCTTTCCTGCTCCCACGTATCCAACGCGGAGAAGTTCGACCTGCTCAGATACATAAAGAAGCGCGGCATGGACATAAAGGTCTGCATCGACCACTGCACCCAGGAGCTCACCATGGTCACTCCGGATGAAGCCCGCGAGATGATAGAGCTCGGAGCCTATCTGGAGTTCTCCTCGGCCGCGATAGTCCCCTGGCCGGGCATGAAGGACTGGATACTCGCCTACGGCTACTCCTTCGGACTCATGAAGGAGCTCATAAAGGAGAAGGGGCCCGAGCACCTCGTGGTTACCAGCGACGCCGGGCAGCCCGGCAACGAGCACGAGGGCAGCATACGCAACTTCATCAGGGAACTCGTCTCTCAGGGCTTCAGCGACGAAGAGATCCGCGTCATGTTCAAGGAGACGCCCGCCCGCCTGCTCGGGATCGAGTAGACCAACGACGCGGAGCCCGGTGTCCGACCCCGGAACTCAATAAAGCAAAAGAAACGGCCTCCCGGGATCGGGAGGCCGTTCTTTCTGTTCACGGACTCAGATCGAGTCCGCCGCGTCCTTTATCATGGGCCAGATGCGCTCGAAGGGTATGGTATCGATGCTCATCAGAGGCCCGAGCAGTATGCTCCCCGGGGCGTTGTCCGCGAAGAAGCCTATCCCGAGGGTCTTGAAGGCCGCGATGACTGCGAGCACCAGAATGAGTCCCTCGGCGAAGCCGAAGGCGGCCCCGAGCGAGCGGTTCACGGCGCTGAGCACCGGGAGCTTGAAGAGCTTGTCGAGCAGGAAGAGCACTATCTTCGCAGCTATGACGAACACTATCAGCAGCGCGAGGAAGAGCACGACCCTCATCAGGGGAGTCATGAGGCCGACGGCGATCTCAGTGATCTTGTCCGCGGCGGATTCGGTGAGCCCGGCGGTGTCGATCCCGAGCTTCTCCAGGCCTATCTCGCCGACCACGGGAAGGGTCACGCTCATGGCGGAGAAGTCTATGCTGCCCGCGATGCTCTCCCTGATCGAGGGGAACATCAGCCCCATGGCGCCCTCTGCCCACTTGCCGGAGAGCACGTAGGCGAAGAACACCGCCGCGAGAGTCGACGCGAGTCCGGCGAGGCTCTTTATAAGGCCCCTCACCGCTCCGAGCACGGCGAACAGGACTACGACCGCGGCTATGCTTATGTCTATGATGAGCGGAGTCTCCATAACTCGGTCCCGGCCTTC
>JAEENW010000112.1 GCA_016283945.1 Bacillota bacterium | reverse complement strand
GAGCTGCTTGAGTATGAGCCTCGCGATGGACATCTCCTTCTCGCTGAGCAGCGAGGGGAGCTTCTCCGGGAAGGCGAGCGCGTCGGTCACCGACATCTCGGTGAACTCGATGATGTTCTTTCCGCCGACGGTGACGGCGAGTATCTCGTCCCTGAGCCTCTTGCCGTGGCACTTCTCGCAGACGTCTATGGTCATGTACTCCTCGAGCTTGCTCTTGACGGCCTCGGAGCTTGTGTAGCCGTGGCGGCGCATGAGGTTGGGGATCACTCCCTCGAAGCTGTCGTGCCTGTGGGAGATCGAGCCGTCGCGGCGGACGTAGCCGTAATCGAGCTTGCGGCTGCCCGTGCCGTAGAGCAGCTCGTGCCTGAACTTCTCCGGGAGGTCCTTGTACGGGGTGTCGAGCGAGACCTTGTGGTAGTCCGCGAGCGCCCCTATGAGCTGCCTGTAGAAGCCCGCGTACTCCATGCTCGCGAAGGCCTTGGTGAGGGCTCCTCCGTTGAGCGAGAGGTTCTGGTCCTCGATCAGCAGCTCCGGGTCCATGCGCTCGATGAAGCCGAGCCCGTTGCAGACCGGGCAGGCCCCGAAGGGCGAGTTGAAGGAGAAGTCCCTCGGCTCGAGCTCCTGTATGGAGATCCCGTGCTCGGGGCAGGCGAGCTTGGTGCTGTAGGTGTATTCGTTCGTCTCATCGCCCTTCTGGACTATGGCGGAGACGAGGCCGTCGCCCTGCCCCACGGCGAGCTCTATGCTCTCGGAGAGCCTGCCGAGCTGGCCGTCGCGTATTACGATGCGGTCAACGACTATGTCTATGCTGTGCTTGTAGGTCTTGGCGAGCTTGATCTCGTCCTCGCCGAGGGTCTTGATCTCCCCGTCGACGCGCACGCGTACGAAGCCCTCGCGCTGGATGCGCTCGAGGACCTTCTCATGCTGTCCCTTCTGGGAGCGTATTACCGGGGCGAGCAGCGTGACGCGCGCTCCCTCGCCCATCTCCATGAGCTGGCCCGCGATCTGGTCGACGGACTGGCTCGTGATCTCCCTGCCGCAGATCGGGCAGTGAGGGATGCCTATCCTGGCGTAGAGCAGCCTCAGGTAGTCGTAGATCTCCGTGACGGTGCCAACGGTGGACCTGGGGTTCTTGCTCGTGGTCTTCTGGTCTATGGAGATGGCGGGCGAAAGCCCCTCGATGGAATCGAGGTCGGGCTTGTCGAGTTGCCCGAGGAACATCCTCGCGTATGCCGAGAGGCTCTCGACGTAGCGCCTCTGTCCCTCGGCGTAGATGGTGTCGAAGGCGAGCGAGGACTTGCCCGAGCCGGAGAGCCCGGTCACTACGACCATCTTGTCCCTAGGGATGGTTATGTTGAGGTCTTTCAGGTTGTGGGCCCTGGCGCCCCTTATAACAAGATCTGTCTGCATATATCTCCCGTTGTATGAGTTTAAAGCCTGGCGCGGACCTCGAGCATGCGGTCCCTGAGCATGGCGGCGCGCTCGAACTGCAGGTCCTTCGCGGCCTCGCGCATCTCCTTCTCGAGCTTGGAGGCGTAGTCCGCGAGCTCGCCCTTGGTGAGCTCGAGCAGGTCCTTCCCCTTCAGCTCGTCTATTCCGGCCTCAGCCTTTCTGGTTATCTCTATGACGTCGCGCACGGCCTTCCTGACCGTCTCGGGCGTTATCCCGTGCTCCTCGTTGTAGGCCTGCTGCACGGCCCTTCTCCTCGCGGTCTCGTCGATCGCGGACCTCATGGCGCGGCTTACGCTGTCAGCGTACATGATGACGTGGCCGTCAGCGTTCCTCGAGGCCCTGCCTATGGTCTGGATGAGCGAGGTCTCGGTCCTGAGGAAGCCCTCCTTGTCCGCGTCGAGTATCGCGACCAGCGACACCTCGGGCAGGTCGAGGCCCTCCCTGAGGAGGTTGATCCCGACGAGCACGTCGAAGACTCCGAGGCGCAGATCCCTGAGAATCTCGTTCCTCTCGAGGGTGTCGACGTCGGAGTGCATATAGCGGACCTTGAGCCCGGCGTTCTTGAGGTAGTCGGTGAGGTCCTCGGCCATCCTCTTGGTGAGAGTGGTGACGAGGGTCCTGTATCCCTTCGCGACCTCCTTATTGATCTCGCCTATGAGGTGGTCGATCTGCCCCTCGGTCGGGACTATCTCGATCGGGGGATCCAGAAGCCCCGTAGGCCTTATGACCTGCTCCGCGTCTATGCCGCCCGCGGCGTTCCTCTCGTACTCAGCCGGAGTCGCGCTCACGTACATGATCTGGTTGATCTTGGACATGAACTCGTCAAAGGTCAGCGGCCTGTTGTCGAGCGCCGAGGGGAGCCTGAAGCCGTAGTCCACGAGCGAGGTCTTGCGCGCCCTGTCGCCGTTGGACATGGCCCTCAGCTGCGGCAGCATGGCGTGGCTCTCGTCGATGATCACGAGGAAGTCCTTGGGGAAGTAGTCTATGAGGGTGTAGGGCATGGCCCCCGGAGGATTGCCCACGAGGTGCCTCGAGTAGTTCTCTATGCCCTTGCAGGTCCCTATCTCCCTCATCATCTCGAGGTCGTAGCGGGTTCGCTGCTCGAGTCTCTGGGCCTCGACGAGCTTGCCGCGGTCCTTGAGCCAGACGAGCCTGTCGGCGAGCTCCTCCTCTATGCTCTGAAGCGCCCTGCGCATGTTGTCGGGCGAGGTCGTGTAGAGCGATGCGGGGAAGATCGCGACGTGGTTCCTGATGCCGGTGATCTCGCCGGTCACGGGGTTCATGTCCTTGATGGACTCGACCTCGTCGCCGAAGAGCTCTATCCTGACGGCCGATTCGGAGCTCGCGGGGATGATGTCTATTATGTCTCCCCTCACGCGGAAGGTGCCTCGCTCGAAGCCAAGGTCGTTCCTCGTGAACTGTATGTCGGTGAGCTTTCTGAGGATCTCCGCCCTGCTCTTCTGCTGGCCGGGGCGCAGCGAGAGCATCTGGTTCTTGTAGTCCACGGGGGAGCCGAGGCCGTAGATGCAGGACACGGAGGCGACTATGATGACGTCGTCCCTCTCGGCGAGCGAGGCGGTCGCCGAATACCTGAGGCGGTCGATCTCCTCGTTGATGTCCGAGTCCTTTTCTATGTAGGTGTCAGTCGAGGGCACGTAGGCCTCCGGCTGGTAGTAGTCGTAATAGGAAATAAAATACTCCACCGCGTTCTCGGGGAAGAACTCCTTGAACTCCCCCACGAGCTGCGCGGCGAGCGTCTTGTTGTGCGATATCACGAGCGTGGGCTTCTGGACCTGCGCTATGACGTTTGCCATGGTGAAGGTCTTGCCCGAGCCCGTTACTCCGAGGAGCGTGCTGTGCTTCTTGCCGGCCTTTATGCCGCTGACGAGTTTCTCCACGGCGGCGGGCTGATCGCCCGTCATCCGGAAATCCGAAACGAGTTTGAATCCGCCCATCAGCCCTCTATCACCTCATAGAGCTCCGCGGCTCCGTCCTTGGTGACGTGCTCGGGGGTCTGAAGGACCCTCACCCTGAGCTCGGAATTGGCAAAGCGTATGCTGACTATGTCCCCGGGGACAACGTCCTTGCCGGGCTTGGCGTCCTTGCCGTTGACGCTGATGCGGGCCTCCTCGCAGGCGTCGTGCGCGACGCTGCGCCTCTTGATGAGCCTGGAGACCTTCAAAAACTTGTCTACTCTCATCGAGCCTCCGAAAAACAAATGTTCACTGCGTCCCTGAAAAAAGAAGGACGACCTACCGGCCGTCCTTCCGTATAGGACTCAAAGACTACTTGTTGATGAATTCCTTGAACGCCTTGCCGGCCTTGAAAGCCGGAGCCTTGGACGCGGGGATGGAGACGACCTCTTCGGGCTTCTGCGGGTTGCGGCCGTTCCTGGCTGCTCTCTCTCTGACCTCGAAGGTTCCGAATCCTACGAGCTGGACCTTTCCGTTCTTCTTGGTGAGCTCAGTCTGGATGGTGTCGAGCATAGCCTTGATGACGGCCTCGGTGTCCTTCTTCTTAACTCCGGTCTGCTCAGCGACGGCGGCAATGAGTTCAGTCTTATTCATGAATTATATCCTCCAATTCACATGCCCGTTCGGGCTGATATTTAAGCGGCCTATGGCCAAAATCTACAATCCCGATTATCGTATAAAGCGGCCGCAAAGTCAATAGCCGCAAGGGGTTTTACATGAAATCCTTGGGTATGAACTTATCGTAAATTTTTATCAAAAGGCGGGTGATCTTAAGGTCTCCCACATCCTCCATGTCCTCGAGCTCCTCGATGCTGATCATCCTGGTCTGGAAGACCCTGAAGACGTAGACGACGGCTCCGGCGGCGATGCCGATGAGGCAGGCCACGGCGTTGCCGACGCCGAACTGCTTGAGGAAGTAGGTCAGCAGAGAGGCGACGAGCCCCATGGCGAAGGACTCCTCGATGGGCTTGCGGTAGGCCTGGGTGAAGCCGACGGTCACGCCGGTGTATCTCTTGATGGCGATGAGGTTGAGCCCCGCGGCCACTCCGTAGGCGGCGACGGTTCCGACCGCGGCTCCGCGGATATTGAGCCAGCCTATGCCGGTGAGGGTCATGGTGAGGAAGATCTTGCAGACCGCGCCGATCACGAGGTTGAGCACGGGGATGTGCTGCTTGCCTATGCCCTGAAGTGTGCCGGTGGTAGCGTGCACTATCGAGAGGAAGATCACGCCTACGGCGAGCACCTCGAGGCAGTTGGCCGCGCCGACCGCCGCTTCGGGCTGGGCGGGATAGAGCATGAGCATGATGGGCGTGGACATGACCATGAGCCCGAAGGCGCAGGGCATGGCGATCATCATCGCGTAGCGTATGCTGAGGACTATGTTCTCCTCCATGAACTCGGTATCTCCCCTCTTGTAGGAGGAGGCGATGACCGGGACGAGGCTGACGGATACGGCCTGGGTCAGCACCTGGGGCAGGTTGATGATGGGCTGCGCCATTCCGGTGAGCTGGCCGTAGAGCGCCCTCGCCTCAGCCGAGCTGTAGCCCAGGGTCATGAGCCTGGACTTGACGAGCGCGGTGTCTATGGAGGTGATTATGGGCATTATCGACGCGCCTATGGTGATGGGCACGGCGATGAAGATGATGGTCTTGACTATGCTGGCCGTGGTCTCGTCGGGAGTCCTGTCGAGGGTGGAGATCTCCGCCTCGATGCCGGCCTTGTTCCTGAAGTAGATGACGAGCATCGCGAGGAAGCCGAAGAAGCCGCCCGCGGTGGCGCCGAAGGATGCTCCGGCAGCGGCCATGGGAAGACCCTTGGGAAGCAGTATCACGGTGAGGGCGAGTCCGCAGATGACCCTGAAGAGCTGCTCGACGAACTGCGAGGTCGCCGTCGGCCTCATGTCCTGGCGGCCCTGGAAGAAGCCCCTGTAGGAGCCCATGAGCGGGACGAAGATGAGCGCGGGGGCTATGGCCCTCATGCAGTAGATGGCGTCGGGCTCCTTGATCGCGGAGGTGATGGCGCCGGCTCCGAAGAAGAGTATGGAGGCCGAGACCAGGCCAGTCGCGAAGAGCAGCTTAGACGAGGTCCTGAAGACCCTGTAGGCCTCGTAGGGCTTGTCCTTGGCGTATCTCTCGGCGACCATCCTCGAGACCGCCGTGGGTATGCCCGCGGTCGCGATGGTCAGGAAGAGGACGTAGATGGGATAGGCGGTCTGGTAGTAGCCCATGCCGTCGTCGCCGATTATATTCGCGAGCGGTATCCTGAATACCGCCCCGAGCGCCTTTATGAGTATCCCGACGGCGCCGAGTATGACGGCTCCGCCGACGAATGATCTCCTCTTGTTTTTCATATCCTGAGCGTACTCCCGAAGTTTGATAACTTTAACAGTATAAACCCTCTACTCCTCTTTTTCAAGGATGCAATCGACGAGGGCGAGAGCGTCCTGGCAGGCGGGAGCGCTGCTCATCGTCAGGCTTATGCGGGGGACCGCGCCGCCGTAGACGGTGAGCCTGAGGCCGAAGGCGTCCATGAGCCTCGCGAAGGCCTCGGGCTTGAGCAGGTTCTTCTCGTCGAAGAGGAATACCAGCCTGTCCTTCTGGCTCACGATCCTGTTTATGCCGCAGCGCGACGCCCTGTTCCTGAGCAGAGCGACGTCCATGAGCTCGTCCGCCTCGACGGGTATGTCTCCGAAGCGGTCGAGGAGCTCGTCCGTGACCTCCATGCGGTCGTCGAAGTTCTGTATAGAGGCAATGCGCTTGTACATGGCGAGCCTGGTCATCTCGTCGGAGATGTAGCTCTCCGGGAGGTAGGCCCTGACGGCGAGCTCGATCGAGGTGTCGGAGCTGATCTTCTCCTCCTCGGGCGCGCCGGTGAGCTCCCTCACGGTCTCGTCTACGAGCTTGCAGTAGAGCTCGTAGCCCACAGAGAGCATGTGGCCGGACTGCTCGACTCCGAGTATGTTGCCCGCGCCCCTGAGCTCGAGGTCCCTCATCGCGACCCTGAAGCCGGAACCGAACTCCGTGAACTCCTTTATCGCCCTGAGGCGGCTCTCGGCCTGCTCGGAGAGGACCTTGTCCTTCTTGTAGAGCAGGTAGGCGTAGGCTATGCGGTTGGAGCGCCCCACCCTGCCCCTCAGCTGGTAGAGCTGCGAGAGGCCGAAGCGGTCGGCGTCCATGATTATTATCGTGTTGACGTTCGGGATGTCTATGCCGGACTCGATGATGGTCGTGGAGATCAGGATCTGGCTCCTGCCCTCGGTGAACTCCATCATCACGTCCTCGAGCTCGCGCTCGCCCATCTGTCCGTGGCCTACGCTGATCGTCGCCTCAGGGACGAGCTCGTGCACGTGGCGCGCGAGGGTCTGGATGCCCCTCACCCTGTTGTAGACCAGGTAGACCTGGCCGCCCCTTCCGAGCTCGCGCCTGATGACGTCGGTGAGCATGCGGTCGTCCTGCTCCATCACGTAGGTCTGCACCGGGTAGCGGTCCTCCGGCGGCTCCTCGATGACGGACATGTCGCGCACGCCGATGAGGGACATGTGCAGGGTCCTCGGGATCGGGGTCGCGGAGAGCGTGAGCACGTCGACGTCGGTCTTGAGCTGCTTGATGCGCTCCTTGTGCTCGACTCCGAAGCGCTGCTCCTCGTCGACCACAAGGAGGCCGAGGTCCTTGAAGCGTATGTCCTTCGAGAGCAGCCTGAGCGTGCCTATGACGAGGTCGACGTCGCCCCGGGCGAGCTTTCTGAC
>JAEENW010000111.1 GCA_016283945.1 Bacillota bacterium | reverse complement strand
GACTATGTCCTTGGTGTTGTTGAGCGAGAGAGTCATGTCCATGTGGGCGAGGCTGTCCCGCTTGTCTGCAACGAGGTTTACACCTGTGATATTTATGTCCATCTCCTCGCAGACCTTGGAGATATCGACCATGAGTCCCTTGCGGTCCTCGGCGGTGATGTGGATGGAGGCGTCGAAGTAGAGGCTGGAATCGCTCTCCTCCCACTCGACCTCGATAAGCCTTCCCCTCTCCCTCTCGGGAAGCGAGATGATGTTTATACAGTCCTTCCTGTGGATGGAGATGCCGCGTCCCTTGGTCGTAAAGCCTATGATCTCGTCGCCGGGTATGGGGCTGCAGCAGCGAGCGAAGCGCACGAAGAGGTTGTCGACGCCCTTGACGGTGACCCCGCCGGTGCTCTCCTTTGCCTTCTTCGGCTCGATGTTCCTGAGCTTCTGCTCCTGCTCCTCCTGGCGCTTGATCTCCGCCTGGATCTCCTCCTGGCGGTAGTCCTCGAGCAGCTTGACCGCCCTGCTGAACTCCCTGCCGCCGTAGCTGACGGCGTTGTAGAGGTCGTCCGGAGTCTGGTACTCCATCTCCTTGGCCGCCCTCTGTATCATCGGCGCCCTCATGACCTTCTCGAGGTCTAGGCCCTTCCGCTTGAGGGCCTTCTCGATCATGTCCTTGCCCTTGTCGGCGTTCTCCGGGCGGTTCTCCTTCTTGAGGAACTGGCGTATCTTGTTCTTGGCCGAATTGGTCTTGACTATCTTGAGCCAGTCGGGGCTCGGGCCCTTGGAGCTGTTCGAGGTGACTATGTCGACTATCTCTCCGTTGTGGAGCACGTAGTCGATCGGGACCATCTTGCCGTTGATCTTGGCTCCGACGGTCTTGATGCCCACTCCGGTGTGGATCTTGAAGGCGAAGTCGAGGGGCGTGGAGCCCGCGGGAAGCTCGACTATGTCGCCCTTGGGCGTGAACACGAAGACCTGGCTGGAGAAGAGCTCCATCTTAAGGGTGTTCACGAACTCGGTGGAGTCGCTGCTCTCCTGCTGCCACTCGAGGGTCTGCCTGAGCCAGGCGAGCTTTGCCTCGTCGTCCTCAGCAGAGATGCCCTCCTTGTACTTCCAGTGCGCCGCGATACCGTATTCCGCGACCATGTGCATCTCGTGAGTCCTGATCTGGATCTCGAAGGGGCTTCCGTTCTGCCCTATGACCGTGGTGTGCAGGGACTGGTACTGGTTGGGCTTGGGCATCGCTATGTAATCCTTGAAGCGGCCCGGGATAGGAGTCCACTTGGTGTGGACCGCGCCGAGGGCGGCGTAGCAGTCCTTGACGCTGTCGACTATGATCCTCACCGCGGTGAGGTCGAAGATCTCGTCCAGGTCCCTGTGCTGGATGACCATCTTCTTGTAGATGCTGTAGTAGTGCTTGTTCCTGCCGTAGACCTCGTACCTGATGCCCAGCTCGTCGAGGAGCACGCGTATGTCGGCGATGATGTTCTCGATCTCGTTGGCGTTCTTTCTGCGCCTCTCGGTCATCACCTCATCGATGTGCCTGTAGGCCTCGGGCTCGAGGTTCATGAAGGATATGTCCTCCATCTCGAACTTGAAGGCGTAGATGCCAAGGCGCGCCGCGAGCGGAGCGTAGATCTCGAGGGATTCTCTGCACTTCTCCATGCGCTTCTCGTAGGGCATGAACTGTATGGTCCTGAGGTTGTGCAGGCGGTCGGCCAGCTTTATGACCAGTATCCTGATGTCCTTGGACATCGCGAGGAACATCTTGCGTATGTTCTCGGCCTGGCGCTCCTCCTTGCTCTGGTTGTCGTACACGAGGTTGGTCAGCTTGGTGACGCCGTCGACCATCATGGCGATGTCGTCGCCGAAGTCGGCCCTGAGGTCCTCGAGCGAGTAGCTCGTGTCCTCGACGACGTCGTGAAGAAGCCCGGCCGCGAGCGTGTGGTCGTCCATGCCAATATCGGCGAGTATCACAGCCACCGCCTTCGGGTGGATGATGTAGGGCTCGCCGGAACGCCTCTTCTGGTCCTTATGCATCTCTGTGGCCTTCAGATAGGCCTTCTCAAGGAGCTGCGCGTCGTAGTTCGAGTTGTAGCTCATGAGCTGCTGTATGTACTGATCCATCAGGCTCCTCTGTATCTGTTCTTCCTGGTGAGCTTGGTTATGTCGTAGTAGATCGCGGGCGCTATGCAAAGCGACGAGAAGGTGCCGAAGACCACGCCGCCGATGAGCGGGATGGCGAAGGCCCTTATGGTCTCTCCGCCGAGGACTATGAGCGGGATGATGGAGATCGCCGTGGTCAGCGAGGTCATGAAGGACCTCTCGACGCTCTGGTTGACGCTGAGATCGACGACGGTCTCGAGCCTAGTGTTCCTGAGGGACTTGAGGTTCTCCCTCACCCTGTCGAAGACGACTATGGTGTCGTTGATCGAGTATCCGAGCACTATGAGCAGTCCCGCGATGAACGGGCTGTTCATCTGGATGTGCGTGATCCCGTAGAGCGCGAAGAGCATCGCCACGTCGTGGAGCAGCGCCGTGAGCGCCGCTATGCCGAAGCGTATCTCGAAGCGCACCGCTATGTACACGAGCATCGCCACGGCCGCGATAAGGCAGGCTTTAAGGGCCGCCGACCTGAGCTGGCTCCCGACGCTCGGGCCGATGAGGCCGGCCTGCTGCACCATGGCCTCCTCGCTCATTCCGAGGCCGAAGCGCTCGCTGAGGCCCGCGCAGATCCTCGAGCGCATGGCGCTGTCTATGACCTGCGTGGTCTTGATTATAACTTTATCTCCCGTCTCGCCCGCGAGCTGCACGTCAGCCTGCACTCCCAGCTCGGAGCTGAGGTAAGACGAGACCTGCGACGAGTCTGAGGGCCGTCCCATGTCGAGCTGAAGCATGGTGCCGCCCGTGAAGTCTATACCGAGGTTGAAGCCGCGCGCGAGCCCGAGGCCTATGCCCAGGACTATGAGCGCCGCCGCGGCGTTGTAGAACAGCCTCCTCTTTCCGAGGAAGTCGAAGCCGTAGTTCTTCACTGCCTCCCTGCTCTGCTCCTCGGTGAGCACAGGAACGACCTTGTCGACGGCGAAGGCCTTCGGCGTGGCGAGCCTGGTCTCGCAGAGAGCCTTGAGCAGCTGCTGGGTCACGACCACCGCGGTAAGCAGGGACGCGGCGATACCTATCATCAGCGTGAGGGCGAAGCCTCTCACGGCGCCGGTGCCGAACTCGTAGAGTATGACCGCCGCGATGACGGTGGTGAGCTGCGAGTCGATGATGGTAGTCATCGCCCTCTTGAAGCCGGAGTGCACGGCGACGCGGACGGTCTTGCCCTGCCTTATATCCTCCATGATCCTCGAGAAGATGATGACGTTGCTGTCGACCGCCATTCCCACGGACAGTATGAGTCCAGCGATCCCGGGCAGCGTGAGCACCGCGCGGAACAGTATGTAGACCCACAGCACTATGAGTATGTAGAGCGCCAGGGCGATGTCCGCCGCGACGCCCATGAGCCTGTAGCGGCCTATCATGAGTATGAATATGAGCGCCGTTCCGAGCAGGCCCGCGATGACGCACTTCTGCGCCGCGTTCATGCCTAGGCTCGGGCCGACGATCTCGGTCTGCACCTCGGTGAGGCCGACGGGGAGCGAGCCTCCCCTGATGAGAGCGGCCAGGTTGGAGGCCGAATCGGCGTCGAAGTTTCCGGTTATCTGGCAGCTGGAGCTGTTGATGACCGTGCTGACGAAGGGCGCGGAGATCACGTCCTCGTCGAGCAGTATGGCGATCTGCGAGGGCGAGAGCGAGGTGGCGGAGCGTATCTTGCCGCTCACTATGTCTGAGGTCGCCTTCGCGAAGGCGTCTGTCCCGGCGCTGTCGAACTCGAGGTTGACGGCGTAGGTGCCTATGAGGGCGCTGTCATATCCGTTGTAGACCGCGGCGACGGCGTTCTTCACGTGCTCTCCGTCGAGTATGACGGCTCCGTCAGCCGTGATGAAGCTGAGCTTGGCGGTCCTGCCTATGGACTCGATGGCCTCTCCCGCGTTCTGGGCGCCGGGAAGCTCTATCCTGATGCGGTCCTCGTTCTCTATGGCTATGACGGGCTCGGAGAGTCCCATCTCGTTGATCCTGCGCTCCATTACGGCCTGCACCTGGTCCATTACGGCCTTGAGCTCGGCTCCGGTCGCGTCGGTGTCAGCCTCGAGCACCACGGAGACTCCGCCTATCATGTCGAGTCCGAGCTTCATGCGCTCGCCGATGCCCGCGCCCCCCAGAGGGGTCGCGCTGAAGATCCAGCCGACGACCGTTATTATGACTATCGCTATAGAAATCGCCTTTTTCATGTCCGATACGCGCCCTGACGCGCGTGAAATAAAAAACAAGGGCATGTGCAAGAACGCACATGCCCGTGATGAACTAAACTACTTGCCCTCAGTATCAGCCTGTGCTTCGGGAGCGTCCTCAGCCGCCGGCTCTTCCTCGGTCTCTTTGGAAGCGCCCAGCTTTCTGATCTGCCTGGCGGAAGGCTTGGATGCCGCGGCCTCCTCGGCCTCAGCCTCTCTCTTCTTTCTTCTGGCCTCCTTCTTGGCGGTCTCGCTCGCGGTCTCGGGCTCGTCCTTGCCCAGAGAGCCTACGGCCCACTTCTTGACCTCGATCCTTACTCGGTCCGCGCCCGTCTGTATGATGATGGTATCATCGTTCACCCTGGTGACCCTGCCTACGATACCGCCGATGGTGGTGATCTCGTCTCCGACCTTGAGGTTGTTCCTCATGTCGTCCTTGGCCTTCTCCTTCTTCTGCTCGGGGCGGATGAAGAACAGCCACATGGCTCCGAAGATCAGTACGAGTGAAATTATCGATTGAAGTCCCATATATCTATCTCCTCCAGAATTTACGAATAATATTATAACGCTTTGCCCGATAAAAGCAACAAAAAAATGCTCTTTCACAGCCTAAAGCGGAGAGCTTTGAACTTGATTTGAGGGGCGCGTGATGGTAATATTTTTAGGACGCGGCCGAAGTCCCGAAAGCGGCCCGCGGCTCATGCCGGAATGATGGAATTGGCAGACGTGCCGGACTCAAAATCCGGTGGTAGCGATACCGTGCGGGTTCGAGCCCCGCTTCCGGCACCATCCGTGAGTTCGAGACCATCCTCACGTAAAACAAAACTAAGGAGAAAAAATGAAAAACAACACCCGCTACTGGACGCAGGCGGCTATGATAGCCGCCGTTTACGTCGTCCTCACCGTCGTCTTCGCCGCGTTTTCGTTCGGCGAGGTGCAGGTGAGGATATCCGAAGCCCTGACCATACTGCCGCTCTTCACGCCGGCCGCGGTCCCGGGCCTCTTCGCCGGCTGCCTCCTGGGCAACATGCTCGGAGGTGCGGTGCTCCCCGACATCGTCTTCGGGAGCCTGGCGACCCTCATCGGGGCCTGCCTGACCTGTAAGCTCAGGAATGCGAGCCCATTCCTCGGGCCCGTTCCCCCCATCCTGGCCAACACCCTGATAGTGCCCTTCGTGTTGCGCTACGCCTACGGATTTGACCTGCCCATCCCCTTCATGATGCTGAGCGTATTCATCGGGGAAGTCATCTCCTGCGGAGTCCTCGGACTCGCTCTCTACTTCGCCATCAGGGGCAGAGCCGGAGAGATCTTCAAGGCCGCATAAGATCCAGAAAAATCCTCCGCCCGGAGCTGTCCGGGCGGAGGTTTGATTTTTGACGGTCTCCCTATCTTCCGGCGAGCCAGACGCCCTTCTCGAAGGCAGCCTTACGCTCGAGCGGGAAGACGGTCTCCCTGCGCTGCTTCTTGCGCTCCGGATCGAAGAGCGACCACTCCCAGTCGGTCTTGCTGTAGTCCGCGAGCTGCAGCGTGTCGCCGCTGACGAAGATCTCGGTGGGTCCGACGAAGCGGTCGAGGCTCGCCTTGTAGCCCTTCAGCATCTCGTCGTACATGCCCTCGGGCGCGTTGCTGGTCATTATGAGCAGCACGGGGATCGGACGCTCGTTGCAGCAGGGAGTCTCTTTGTTGTAGGTGAGGTTCTGGAATACCAGCCTCTCGTAGAGGGCCCTGAACGAGGCTGTAAGGTTGCCGAGGTAGTTGGGCGAGCCTATGATGAGCCCGTCGGACTCCCTGATGGAATCGAGCACCGGCGTGAGCCCGTCGCGGCATATGCAGTGCCCCTTGAACTTTTCCTTCTTGCAGCCGAAGCAGGATATGCAGCCCGTATACCTCTCAAGCCTGAAGAGGTCGAAGCGCTCGATCTCGGCGCCCGCGGAGCGCGCTCCCTCGGCGGCCTCGCTTATGATGATGTCCGTGTTCCAGCCCTTCCTGGGGCCGGCGTTGACCACTGTTATCTTCTTCATGCTCTCCTCCTTCCGCCGCGCTGACGCGGCACGCCTGCAGGCGCGGTATCGACTGTAAAACTCTTGCAGGATGATTTTATCAGAGCGGGGGAGCCGGGGCAACAGGCCCGCAGGATCGTCAACTATTTAGACATTTTTCTAAATAGTTATTGACAGCCGCCGCGCCCTGCCGTATCATCTATTTAGATAAACGTCTAAATACTTTCGGGCGGCTGAAGCGCTCAAGGCTTCGCGGGCCCGGACAGGAAAGGAGGTGGAAGCCATGGCCTTCAGCGAAACCTTCAAGGCCCTCGCGGACCCCGCGAGGCGCAGGATACTCACCCTCCTCAAGGAGGGGCCCCTGTCCGCCGGAGAGATCGCGTCCAACTTCGACATGACCGCGGCGAGCGTGTCCTACCATCTCGCTGCCCTCAAGAAGGCGGAGCTGATCACCGAGACCAGGGAAAAGAACTACATCTACTACCAGCTGAACGCCTCGGTGCTCGAGGAAGTGATGCTGTGGATCTCCGATCTGAAAGGAGGCGCGCAATGAAAAACGAAAAGAAGCTCATAGTCATAACCGCCCTGCTCTGCCTGCTTCCAATGGCCATTGGATTCATGCTCTGGGACAGGCTCCCGGACAGGGTCCCGACCCATTTCGGCATGGACGGCACGGCGAACGGCTGGAGCAGCAAACCGGCCGCGGTCTTCGGCCTGCCGCTCTTCATGACGGTCATGCACCTGCTCTGCGTCTTCGCCACGATGTACGATCCCAAGAACAGGAACCTCAGCAGGAGGATCAACGTGCTCGTGCTCTGGCTGATGCCGGCAGTCTCCCTCATCGTCCTGGGATCGGTCTACGCCAAGGCCGCGGGCTTCGATATCGACATAACGAAGATCACGCTCGTATTCATCGGGCTGATGTTCGTCGTCATCGGCAACTATCTCCCCAAGTGCAGGCAGAACTACACCATAGGCATCAAGCTCCCCTGGACCCTCGCCGACGAGGATAACTGGAACAGGACCCACAGGCTCGCGGGCGGCCTCTGGATCGCCGGCGGCCTGCTGATCGCGGCCGCTGGGTTCGCGGGGAAGAGCCTGTTCCTTCCCCTCTTCTTTGCGGCTATAATGCTGATGACAGGGATCCCGGTGATATATTCCTTCCTGCTCTACAGAAAGAAGAGCGGTGAATAGGAAGGAATCATAAGACCCCGCGCCAGGCGCGGATGCGCGGCGGCCGGACGCCCGGATAACGCCTCGATACGAAAAGCGGACCCCCTGAGGGGTCCGCCTTTTTACGCTTTTATGAGAGACCGCTTACGCGCCTCCCCATCCTAGTACTGCCCGAATACGGCCTTCACGCTCCTGTAGGCCACGAGCAGGGCCTGCTCGCGGGTCGCGGTGCCGAGCGGGTCGAACTTGTTGTCCCCCACTCCCTTGATCGAGCCTATCCCGGCCATGTAGTAGACGGCGTTCCTTCCCCAGTCGTGGAGCAGAGCGTCGTCGGCGAAGGCCTTCATGTCGAATCTCTTAGAGTCGGTGTTGACTCCGGAGTTGTTCAAAGCCCTCATCAGCATGGTCGCCATCTGCTCGCGGGTGATCTTCTCGTTCGGGCTGAAGTCCATGGTCTCGTCGTCATAGGATTTTGTTCCGTTGGTGATGCCGCCCGCGTAGGCCTTGAGCACGTCGGGGTCGTCCACGTCGCGGAAGGGATTGTCCATCTCCGCGGTGATCTTGCCGCCGTTGATCTCCTCGTACATCTGCACGGCAACCTTGGCGAACTCGAGCCTGGTGACGGGCTTGGTGAGGTCGAAGCCCTTGAAGCTGTCCGGGATGAGGCCGAGATCGAGCGCCTTGCCGAGCTCATCGAGCGCCCAGTCGGAGGCCTTAGTCCAGAGCGGCTCGCCGCTCTCCTCGGGGGCTTCGGTCTTCGGGAAGGTGTACTCCAGATAGAAGTCCTCGGGCTCGTAGTCTATGGGCATCTTGGCCTGCTCGCCGTTGACGAGGCCGAAGTAGTCGCTCCTGAGGGCGTAGTCCTCGTCCACGTAGAAGAAGACCTTGACGGTGTATTCGACGCCGTCCTTGAAGCTCTTGTCGGCGGGGCTCCACTCGGTCTTCCAGATCTCGTAGCCCTTGCTCAGGGCGGCAGCCTCTCCCGGGGCGTCGCCGTAAACGGGAGCCGGGACCTCGACGCTGAACTCCACGGCCCACTTCTGGTCGAGCCGCGGATCGTGGGCCGGCGCAATGTCAAAGGTATACTCGACGTAGGCGCCGTCATCGGAGAGCTCTATCTTCGCCTCGTTGTAGTTCACGACCGCGGTGCAGTCGTCGCTGAACTCATAGCCCGCCTCGGGCTCGAGCCAGACCTGTATGGTGTACTGCTGTCCCGCCTCGAAGACCGGATGCGGGGGCATCCACTCGGCGTGCGCTATCTTATATCCAACGCCGTCGACCACCGGTCCGCCCACGGATCCTCCCGCGGCGACGGTTCCGACGTCGATCTGGACGATATTGATCTTCGACCTGGCGTACTTCTGCTTGGCCGCGAAGGCCTGCGAGGGCAAGATGAGCACCAGCGCCAGCGCGATCACGAGAACCTTGAGTATAAAGCGTTTCATTTCCGACCCTCCTTTCGCGAGACTTCGGTATATCCTACTGCTCATTTCTGAAGAACTCGTTCCTCTTGAGCATATAATAAGCCACGCTGAGCCCCGCCGTCACTATCCACGCTGTCGGGTAGCACCAGTAGATGACCCGCGGGTCGTGCCATATCCTCAGGCATATCGCGAGGAATATCTGGCGGAAGACTATCATGCCTATGACGTTGAGTATCATCGGGGTCTTAGTGTCGCCGTGGCCCCTCATGATGCCGACGTAGTGCTCCCTGAAGGCCAGGAACGGATAGAAGGGTCCGAGCACCCTGAGCATGGCCGTTCCTATCGCGAGCACGTCGGGCTCGTCGGTGAAGAAGCCTATGATCTGCGGCGCGAACACGAAGAACAGGGCGCTCAGCGTGACGCTGAGGCCGACGGACATCTTGATGCAGTAGCCCACGGCCTTCTTCGCCCTCTCGGGGGTCCTGGCTCCCGCGTTCTGGCTGATTATGGTCGTGACCGCGTTGCCGAAGCTCTTTCCGGGATAGTTCATGAACTTGTCCACGCGCAGCTCTATGCCGGCGCCGGAGATCACCGCGGTCCCGAAGCCGTTTATGTAGCGCTGCACGAACATGTTGGAGAATGATATCAGGGCGCTCTGGAAGCCCGAGGGAAGCCCTATCGACACGAACTGGTGCACGAGCAGGCCGTTCTGCCTTATCTCGCTGTAGCGGAAGCCGAAGCCGTCAATGGAGCGCTTGAGCTGCAGGAAGGTCATCACCGCGGAGATGCCCTGAGCTATGAAGGTCGCCGTGGCGACGCCCATGATCCCCATGCCCATGGAGCCCACGAAGAGGAAGTCCATGCCTATGTGGATGACGCTGGTGAAGACCAGTATGTAGAACGGAGACCTCGAATCCCCTATCGCCCGCAGTATGCCGGAGGCGATATTGTAGAGGATTATGAAGACGAGGCTTATCATGTAGACCTTGAGATAGGCGAGCGCGCCGCTGAAGATCTCCTCGGGGGTGTCGACCATCCTGAGCAGCGGAGCGGCAAGAAAATAGCCCGCCGCGGACAGTACTATTCCGAGGAGGGCGCTGAAATTGTAGACGACGCGCGAGGTGCGCGGAAGGTCTCCGCCGAGCTTATCTCCGAAGGCGCGCGATACCACGACCGAGCTGCCGATGGACATTCCGGTGAAGAAGCCTATGAGCATGTTGGAGATCTGCGTGCAGATCGTGACGGCCGCGAGAGGATCCTTGCCCAGGAGCCTGCCCACGACGAGGGAATCCACGGTGTGATAGAGGTTCTGCATCGCCTCGCTGAGTATCAGCGGGATGACGAAGGCCACTATCGCCGGGACTATCGCTCCCTGCGTGAAGTCTATGCGGCGCGATCTGTTCATCTCTCCTCCCCCTAAAGATCTATGTACAGCTCGACGGGGCAGTGGTCGCTGCCCTCGATGTCGTTTCTGATGACCACGTCCCTGACGAGGTCCTTTATCCTGTCGGACACGACGAAGTAGTCGATCCTCCAGCCCACGTTCCTCTCGCGGGCGCGCATGCGGTACGACCACCAGGTGTACTCGACCTTGTCGGGATAGAGATATCTGTAGGCGTCCGTGAAGCCGCAGGCGAGCAGCTCGGAGAACGCCCCCCTCTCCTCGTAGGAGAAGCCGGCGTTTCCTATGTTGGTCTTGGGATTCTTGAGGTCTATCTCCTCGTGCGCGACGTTGAGGTCGCCGCAGAGCACCAGGGGCTTGACCGCGTCGGTCTTTTTGAGATACTCGCGGTTAGCGGCCTCCCAGGCGAGGCGGTAGTCGATGCGCTTGAGGCCGTCCTGCGCGTTGGGAGTGTAGTTTGTGATCATGAAGAAGCCAGGGAACTCGAGGCGTATCGCCCTGCCCTCGCTGCCGTGCTCCTCAGCGTCTATGCCGTAATTGACGGAGAGAGGCTCGTCCTTGCAGAAGATGGCGGTACCTGAGTAGCCCTTCTTCTCGGCGCTGTTCCAGAACTGTATGTAGCCGGGAAGCTCGAGCCCGACCTGCTCCTGAGTGGCCTTGGTCTCCTGAAGGCAGACTATGTCGGCATCGGCCTCCCTGAGGTAGTCGAGCAGTCCCTTGCCTATGCAGGCGCGTATTCCGTTTACGTTCCAGGTGATGATCTTCATGGTCTCCCTCGGGCGGCCCTGCCGCTCAGCCTGAGCTCCGGCCTCCGGCCCCGCGCGGGGTCCGGCTGTCCGGCGGTATATATGATAACATGAGCAGCCCTGTAAGCCGGGTTCTGTCTTGAACGGTCATCTTTCTAGGGCCGCCGTCGCCGGCGGTCTCAAGCGACCTACCTTCCGGGAAGCTGCGGGCCGCAGCCTTTCAGGCACTTCGCTTAGCGGTTACCTCCCTGATCGGTCTTGCTCCGGATGGGGTTTACACTGACGGGGCATGTTACCATGCCCCCGGCCGGCTCTTACCCGGCCTTTTCACCCTTACCCGGCCTGAGCCGGGCGGTTCTTTTCTGTTGCACTTTCCTTAGGATCGCTCCCACCTGCCGTTAGCAGGCATCCTCGCCCTGTGGAGCCCGGACTTTCCTCACGTCTGCCCTCCCGGGCAGACCCGCGACCGTCCGGACTGCTCATGTCATCAGCTGTTGTGTATGAACGGGTCGGCGGCGACTGTGCTCTCTACGAGCTGTACGCCGCTCACGTTGTTTTCGAAAAATGTCCTCAGGGCCTCCGAGAAGATGTGCTCGGTGCCCCAGTGCCCGGCGGAGATGATGTTCAGGCCGAGCTCCGAGGCAGGCTGGGCCTCGTGGTGGCGTATCTCGCCGGTTATGAATAGCTCCGCGCCCGCGTCAAGGGCTTCCTTCCAGAAGCTCCCTCCCGCGCCGGTGCAGACGGCTATCACGGAGACCTCGTCGTCTCCCGTGCCGGAGAGCCTCATGTCGGGGCAGAGCAGATAGTCCCCGAGATCGCTGAAGATCTCGGAGAGAGTCCTCGGCTCCCTGAGCCTGCCCATCTTGAGGCAGGGGATGTCGCGGCCCTCGCTGTCCTTGGCGCAGCCCTTTACGCTGGCTCCCACGGCCTCGAGTATGAGGTCGTTCATCCCGCGGGGCGCGTTGTCGTAACAGGTGTGCATGCTGTAGACGGAGATCCCGGCCCTGATGAGCCTGAGCGCGTAGCCTCCGGGGATCTCGTCCTCGCTGAGGCTCTTGACGGGCGAGAAGAACAGAGGATGGTGGGTTATGATCATGTCGGCGCCCATGGCCTCCGCCTCGTCGATCACGTCGTAGGAGATCTCCATGGCGGCGAGCACCCTCTTGATCTCCCCGCGCCCGGTCTCGATCTGCGGGCCGCTGTTGTCCCAGCTGTCCTGCAGCTCCAGAGGAGCGAGCTCCTCGAGCTTGTCGTACAGATCCTTCCTGTTCATTGCCTGCCCTCCGTCCTTCGCCTGAGATAGGCTATGCGGGCCTCGGTATCCGAAAGGCGCGAAGCGTCCCTCTCCGGATCCGTGCTCCTGAGAGTGTTCTCCCTGACGGTCTCGAGGTCCCTCATGAGCTCCTCGAAGAATCCCCGGAGCACCTCGGGCTCCAGGCCGCTCCGGTCCAGACCGTCGGCTTCCGCGTCAGGGCTGTCCGGCGCCTTCGCGCCGCCCTCCCCGAAGCCGAAGCTCCCGAGCATGGGCGCGTAGTCGTAGTCGAGCCCGCATTCGAAGCGCTCGAAGCTCTCCGGCCTCGGGCACTCCGCCGCGATGATCTGGCAGTAGTGGCCGTTCTCGACGCAGACCCTCTCGTCGGTGATGTAGATGTCGTTCTCCGCGAGGAAGCGCCTGAGGACTCCCGCCCTTCTCCTGGGCTGAAATACGAAGCGCTTGAAGCTCCTCGTCTTCGTGATGTCCTCCGCGAGCAGGTCGCGTATGAGCTCACCGCCCATGCCGGCCATGACTACGGTGTCGGCCTCTCCCCTTTCAAGGGGCTCCAGGCCGCTTCCGAGCCTGAGCTCGTAGAGCGAGGGGTCTATGCCCGCCTGCTCCATGTGCTCAGCCGCTCTGGAGAGCGGGCCCTTCCTGAGGTCGGTCATCACGACGCGGGAGCACATAGCCCCCTCCAGCAGTATGATCGGAAGGTAGCCGTGATCCGTCCCCACGTCCGCTACGAGCACGCCGTCCGGGCGCCCCTTCTCGAGGAGCTCCCCGTGCGAGACCGCGAGCCGCGCGATGATACCGAGCCTTTCCCTTATGCCCTTATTCAAGGTAATCCTTCAGCTTTCTGCTGCGGCTGGGGTGCCTGAGCTTTCTGAGCGCCTTCGCCTCGATCTGCCTGATCCTCTCGCGCGTGACGTTGAAGACCTGGCCGACCTCCTCGAGGGTGCGCTGGCGCCCGTCGTCCAGCCCGAAGCGCAGCCTGAGCACCTCCTGCTCCCTGTCGGTGAGGGTGCTGAGGACCTCGTTGAGCTGCTCCCTGAGCATGGAGAACGCCGCCTGGTCTGCCGGCGAGGGGATGTCGTCGTCGGGGATGAAGTCTCCGAGGTGGGAATCCTCCTCCTCGCCTATGGGCGTCTCGAGCGAGACGGGCTCCTGGGCGATCTTGGATATCTCCCTGACCTTCTCTGGGCTGATCTCCATCTGCCTGGCGATCTCCTCCGGAGTCGGGTCTCTCCCGAGCTCCTGCACCAGCTGGCGGGTCACCCTGATCTGCTTGTTTATGGTCTCGACCATGTGGACGGGGATCCTGATGGTCCTGCCCTGGTCGGCGATGGACCTCGTGATCGCCTGGCGTATCCACCAGGTCGCGTAGGTGCTGAACTTGAAGCCCTTGGTGTAGTCGAACTTGTCGACCGCCTTCATCAGGCCGAGGTTGCCCTCCTGGATGAGGTCGAGGAAGAGCATGCCCCTTCCGACGTACCTCTTGGCGATGCTGACGACCAGCCTGAGGTTGGCCTTGCACAGCAGCTCCTTGGCCTCCTCGTCGCCCTGCTCCATCCTCATCGCGAGCTCGAGCTCCTCGTCCGCGGTGAGCAGCGGTACCTGTCCTATCTCCTTGAGGTACATGCGCACGGGGTCGTCGACGGTGAGGGTCTTGTTCAGATCCTCGAAGTTGTCGTCCTCGACCTCGCTCACGAGATCCTCAAGCTCGGAATCGTCGGGTCCGTCCGGCTCCAGCTCGAGGAGGTCGGTGCCCTCGTCGATGCTGTCCGTGATGATGCTGACTCCGCTGTTCTCCAGCTCCTCGAAGAAGGCGTCCTCCCTCGCGGCGTCGGCTCCGATCTCCTGAAGGATGCTGCTGACCTCCTCCATCTTGATCTCGCCGTCCTTCTTGGCCTTCTCCAGGAACTTCGCGATCTGCTCCTGCTTGCTCTGTGCCTGAGTCTTTTCCTGATCCATACTTACCTGCCTTTTGCTCCGCTGAGCTCGCTCAGCTCCATAGTTAGCGCGTTCATATCCTCTTTCGAGAGTCTTCCCTGAGCCATGCTCAGGATGTCCTTTATCTCTTCTATGCGCGCGGCACGCGCCTTCTCCCCGGCCCGGGACACGCAGTCCGCGAAGGCCCTGGCGTCGTCCTCGGGGGGAAGCACCCGCTTCATGATCCTGTCGAGATAGGCGAGCTCGCCCTCGTCGAGGGCCTCCCTGATCTTCGCAGGATCGAACTCGCTGCCCTCGACGTACTGCGACTCGAAGGCGTTCTTGATGCCCAGCCCCTCGTCGCTGATGAAGAGCTCCGGGTGTTCGCGGCTCTTCGCGTAGTACTCCGCCCTGAGGAGTATGAGCCTTATGACGGTCATCTCCAGGTAGAGCTCGCTGTCGCTGCTGCGCGAGGCGTCCCGCCTGCCGTCCCCGGAGGCGGAAGGCTG
>JAEENW010000110.1 GCA_016283945.1 Bacillota bacterium | reverse complement strand
CTCGGCGGAGAGAAGATCGACATCATCAACTGGTCCGAGAATCCCGCGAGGATGATCGCGGCGTCCCTCTCTCCCGCGAGGGTCGAGATGGTCGTCGTTGACGAGGCCGGAAGGTCCGCCACCGTGGTCGTCCCCGATTATCAGCTGTCGCTCGCCATCGGCAAGGAGGGCCAGAACGTAAGGCTCGCCGCCAGGCTCTGCAGCTGGAAGATAGATATCAAGAGCCACAGCCAGTACTTCCCGGCAGGCACCCCGGACCTGGATACCGACGACCCCGTGTTCGAGTTCATCCAGCGCGAGGAGCCGGAGCAGGAGGCTGAGCCCGCAGAGATCGAGGCTGAGGCCGCAGACGCGGCCGAACCCGCCGTGGCCGAAGAGGCCGCGCCCGCAGAAGACGCCGCGCCCGCCGCTGAGGCGGAAGCCAGGACTCTCAGCCCCTCGGCTGTGAAGAGGCTCAGGAAGGCCGAGCTCATCGAGCTCGCGCAGTCCATGGGGCTCGAGCCCGACCCCGCCGCCACCAACGCCGCGCTGGCGGAAGCAGTTATCGCCGCGATGGAAGGGCAGATATGACGGAAAGATATGTTCCGATGAGAAGATGCGCGGGCTGCATGAAGTCTCAGCCCAAGGCGGGCCTGCTCAGGGTGGTCTCCGTGGAGGGGACGCTCAGGGCGGACGAGAAGAACAGGCTTCCCGGCAGGGGGGTCTACATCTGCAGGGATCCGAAATGCCTGCAGGCCGCTGTCAGGAAGAACGCGTTTTCGAGGAACTTCAGGAGAGCGATCAGAGAAGACGAATACGAACCGCTCAGGGACGCGGTGAAGCGTCCCGCGGGAACAGTGGAGGTGGTATAGATGGCCGCAGAAACTAAAGATACCGAGACCAGGATCGTCAGATCCTCGGCAAAGAAAGAGGATCAGTCCAAGGACGCGAACGCTTCCAAAGTCCAGATCAGACAGGTGGATATAGCCATAATCCAGGCTCAGCAGGCGAAGGCCAGAGCCGCAAAGAGCGCAGCAGCGGGTGCAAGAAAGAAGCCCGCCGAGCCCGCTCCCGCGGCAGGCGTCCGCCCCGTTCCCGCAGGCGCGAAGCCCATGCCCAAGAGCCAGACCACCCCCGGCGCCCGTCCCGTACCGGCCGGGGCCAAGCCCATGCCCAAAAAGGCCGTCCCCGCGGGGGCCGTCCCGATGAAGAAGAGCGAGGTCCCGCAGAACGAGAAGCCGGCCGAGGCCGCTTCCGTGCAGGACGAGCCCGTGAAGGCTGTTCCCGTGGAGATGCAGGCTCCCGAGACCGTCAAGGCCCCCGAGGCCGCTCCGGTCAATGCTCCCGAGCCCGAAAATGCCCCCGAGGCGGCTCCCGCGAAGGCGGCGGAGCCCGAGAAGGCTCCCGAGGCGGCCTCTCCCGCTCCCAAGGCCGAGCCCGCGCCCGAAAAGGCCGAAGAGCCCGCCAAGGCCGAGCCCGAGAAGGCAGCGCCCAGGGCTGAAGAACAGAAGGCTCCCGAGCCCGAAAAGCCCGCAGAGGCAGCTCCCGAGGCTCCAAAGGCGGAGAAGGCGCCTGAGGCGAAGCCCGAAAAGCCCGCTCAGGACGCCGCGAAGGAGGCCGCCCCGGCTCCGAAGCAGGCGAAGCCCGCTCAGGGAAGCTCAAAGCCCTCCCAGCAGTCCAGGCCGTCCGGCGCGCAGCAGGCCAAGCCCGCAGCGCAGGCCAAGCCGGCCGCGAAGCCCGAGGAGAAGGCCGCCGAGAGGATCGATTACGTCCCCAACATCGGCGTCAAGATAATCAGAAGAGCCGCCGACGAGCCCGCTCCGGCGCCCAGAAAGCCGGTCGAGCCCAAGCGCATCAACACCGGAAAGAGCGACCGCGGCAGGAACCAGCAGGGCGGCAGAGGCCCCGCGCAGGGAGGAAGAGGCCCGGCTCAGGGCGGACGTCCGACCGACGGCAGGAGGACCGCTCCCGGACAGGGAGGCGCCCCGTCCGCCGGCCCCCGCGGCAGGAAGCCCGGCGCCCCCGGATCCTTCTCCGCTCCCGCTCCCGCGGCTGCTGCCTCGGGTGATCCCAGGCGCGGCAAGGGCGGAAAGAAGAAGGACGACGACAGGAACAGGAAGAACAACAGGTTCGAGGAGATCCCGGCCGATCTTTCCCGCTCCGTCAAGAAGAAGCACAGCAAGTACAAGGAAAGGGCCGAAGAGGTCGTCACTCAGGAGCAGGAGCTCTTCACCGAAGCCGCCGCTACCGGCAGCGTCGTGATCGACGTACCCATCACCCTCGCGGGCTTCTGCGAGCAGGTCGAAAGGTCCACCTCCCAGGCCATCATGGCTCTCATGAAGATGGGCATCATGGCCAACATAAACCAGAACCTCGACGAAGAGACCGCGGTGCTCCTGGGAATGGAGCTCGGAGTCTCCGTCATGGTCAACCACAACGAGGAGATCGAGGAGGAAGAGGGCATCGACAGGCGGGAAGACCGCGAGTCCGAGCTCGAGCCCAGGGATGCGATCGTCACCGTCATGGGCCACGTGGACCACGGCAAGACCGCGCTGCTCGACGCCATCAGGTCTACCAACGTCACCGCGGGCGAGGCCGGAGGCATCACCCAGCACATCGGCGCGTCCGAGATCGAGATCAACGGTCAGCACATCGTGTTCCTGGATACCCCGGGCCACGAGGCCTTCACCGCCATGAGAGCCAGAGGAGCCCACGTCACCGACATCGCCGTTCTGGTGGTCGCAGCCGACGACTCCGTCATGCCCCAGACCATCGAGTCCATAAGCCACGCCAAGGCCGCGGGAGTCCCCATCATCGTTGCCATCAACAAGATGGATAAGCCGGGCGCAGATCCCGACAGGGTCAAGGCAGACCTCGCCAAGAACGGAGTCCTCGTCGAAGACTGGGGCGGAGACGTCATCTCCGTGCCCGTATCCGCCAAGACCGGCCAGGGCATCACCCAGCTGCTCGAGATGATACTGCTCCAGGCTGAGGTGCTCGAGCTCAGGGCGAACCCCGACAGGCTCGCCAGCGGCACCGTGATCGAGGCCAGGCTCGACAAGGCCAGAGGCCCCGTAGCCTCCCTGCTCGTCATGAACGGAACGCTGCAGGCCGGCGCCGCCATCGTCGCAGGAACCGCCGCCGGCAGAGTTCGCCAGATGACCAACCCCAAGGGAGAGGCCATACGCAAGGCCGGCCCCGCGCACGCCGTGGAGATCACCGGACTCACCGAGGTCCCCGAGGCGGGCGACGAGTTCTACATGGTAAAGGACGAGAGGACCGCGAGAGAGATCTCCGAGAAGAGAAAGCTCAAGCTCCGCGAGGAGGTCATGGCGAGATCCTCCGCCGTATCCCTCGAAAAGCTGTTCAGCCAGCTCGAGGAGGGCGAGGTCAAGGACCTCAACCTCATCGTCAAAGCGGACGTGCAGGGCTCAGTCGGAGCGCTCGAGCAGTCGCTTGAGAAGCTCAAGAACGAGAACGTCCGCGTCAGGATCATCCATTCCGGCGTAGGCGCGATCAACGAGTCCGACGTGGTGCTCGCGAGCACCTCGAACGCCGTCATCATAGGCTTCAACGTCCGTCCGAGCTCCGCCGTCAGCGCGATGGCCGAGCAGGAGGGCGTGGAGATCAGGACCTACAGGATCATCTACGAGATCATCGACGACATCGAGGCGGCCATGAAGGGAATGCTCGATCCTGAGTTCACCGAGGTCGTGCTCGGCAAGGCCGAGGTCAGAGAGACCTTCAAGGTCTCCAACGTCGGCACCATCGCCGGCTGCTACGTGACCGAGGGCAAGATCAGCAGGTCCGCCAAGCTCAGGCTCGTGCGCGACGGCATAGTCATCCACGAGGGTGAGATCGGCTCGCTCAGGCGCTTCAAGGACGACGTCCGCGAGGTCGCCACCGGCTACGAGTGCGGTATCTCCATCGATAAGTTCAACGACATCAAGGAGGGCGACGTCATCGAAGCCTTCGAGATGCAAGAGGTCAAGAGAAGCTGATGGGAAAGAGCCACAGGCCTCAGCGCCTCGCTGAGGAGATCAAAAAGATCATAGGTGATATGCTGCTTCGCGGGAGGCTGAAGGACCCGCGCTTCGCGGGGATGATAGCCGTGAGCGCCGTCGAGGTCTCTGGCGACGGCAGCTACGCCACGCTGTACATCACGGCCATGCCTTTCGATCCCTCCGCTGGCTTCGGCGAGGAGGAGAAGAAGGGGATACTGGAGGCCTTTGAGCGCAGCTCGGGCTACATCAGGAGCGAGATAGGCAAGAAGCTGCACATCCGCTATGCCCCCGAGCTGATCTTCAGGTTCGACCAGTCCTTCGAGTACGGCGAGAAGATGGACAGGCTGCTCGACAGCCTCGACATCAAGCCCGCCGCGCCCGGCGAGGCAACAGAGGACGAAGAGGAAGACGAGTACAGATGACGCACGACTTTTCCAAAGTCATAGAAAAGCTGCTCGCATGCAGGGCGGCGCTCATATTCACTCACGTAAACATGGACGGAGACGCCGTAGGATCATCTGCGGCGCTCTGTCTTGCTATGAGGAAGCTTGGCAAGGAGTGCTATATCCTCGAGGAGGACAAGCTCGGAGACTATCTGCGCTTCCTGGTCCCTGAGGGGCTGTTCACGGATCTGGGGGCTGACGGAAGCGTCACGGTCCCCGGCGGGAGCGTTCCCTACAGCTGGGAGCTCTCGATAGCCGTGGACATGGGAAGCGACTCAAGGCTCGAGCGGAGGAAGGACGCCTTCTACTCCGCGCCGGCCAGCGTCTGCGTGGACCATCACCCCGCGCAGGGGGAGTTCGCGGACTGCAGGGTCGTCGACAGGGACTGCCCGGCCGCGGCGCTGCTGGTCTATGAGCTTATAAAGGAGCTCAATGTCGAGATAGACAGAGAGATGGCGGACCTGCTCTACGCGGGCATCATCACCGACACCGGCTCCTTCAAGTACGAGAACTCGGGACCCGAGGCGCACAGGGCGGCGGCAGAGCTCATAGAGCTCGGTGCCAGATACGAGCTGCTCTCTCTCAAGCTCCTCGACACCCACGCGCTCGAGACCCTGAGGGTCGAGGACACCGCGATGGAGAGGGCCGAGACCGTCTGCGGCGGCAGGGGTATAGTCTCCTACATCACGCTCGCGGACCTGGAGCGCTGCGGCGCCCGTCCGGAGAACGCCGAGACCGCGATCGACAGGCTCAGGGTCCTCAAGACCGCCGAGCTCGCCGCCGTGCTGAAGGAGAGGGAGCCCGGAGTGTACAAGCTGAGCGCCAGATCCAAGCTCACTGGGCTCGCCAGGGAGCTCGCGCTGCGCTTTGGAGGCGGCGGGCACGCCAAGGCCTCGGGCGCCACGCTCGAGATGCCTCTGGAGCAGGCCTACGGCGCCGTTAAGGCCGCCTGCGAGGAGCTGCTCGAGGGCGCGGAGGAGTCCCTATGATCAGCGGGATACTCCCCATCATAAAGCCGGCCGGCATGACCTCGGCCTCCGCGGTGCTCAACGCGAGGATAATACTCGGGGAGAGCAGGATAGGCCACAGCGGGACCCTCGATCCCAACGCCGCCGGCGTGCTTCCCATAGCCCTCGGCAGGGCGACCAGGCTCATAGAGTACATGGACGCGCCGTTCAAGACCTACCGCTGCGAGTGCACGCTCGGAACGGTCACCGCGACCGACGACATCTGGGCGGAGCCTGTGGGCGGAGCGAGGCTGGACGGGAGCTGGGAGGGGATGAAAAAGCCCTCTGATCGTGAGCTCAGGGATGTCCTCGAGAGCTTTCTGGGCGAGAGCTTCCAGATGCCTCCCGCGTATTCCTCGGTCCGCGTCAACGGCAGGCACCTCTACCAGTACGCGAGGAGCGGGCAGGAAGTGGAGGTCAGGCCCCGCCGCGTCGAGATAAGGCGCATGGAACTCATAAGCTACGACGCGGAGGAGGGGACCTTCCTCTTCGACATCGACTGCTCCCGCGGCACCTACGTGCGCACGGTGTGCCGCGAGATAGGCGAAAGGCTGGGCACCGGCGCCTGCATGAGCTGCCTCATCAGGACGAGCTGCTGCGGCTTTTCCATAGACGAGTGCGTTACTTTCGAGCAGCTCGCGGCTTCGGCTGAGCCGAAGACCCTGCTGCTTCCCGCGGAGCGCGCCGCGGAGGGCCTTCAGAGGCTCGAGATAGCCTCTCCCTTCCACGAAAGGCTGTTCTGTGGGGGAAATCCGGTCAGCTTCGAAAAGGCGCGCGTATGGGCTCCTGAGGGGCTTCCCGAGGGAGAGCCGGCCGCGGTGTTCGGCCTCGAAAGGGGCTTTCTGGGCGTCGCCGCCAAGGCGGCGGGAGAGGGCGGCTTCGTCCTCAAGCCCGTGAAGATCACCTACGACGGGCCGCTGTAGGAGCGCGGGGATAGAGCCGCGCGGGAGCAGCGGGGACAGATCGGTTCAGGGGCGATATGACCGGAAGAGCGGCGGCTCTTCAGGAGCGACAGACATGAAAGTATTCAGCTACGTTTCGGATCTATACGGCGCCGGGCCGAGCTGCGCGGTCCTCGGGACCTTTGACGGCATGCACAGGGCCCACAGGGCCCTGCTCTCGCGCTGCCTTGAGATCTCGAAGGCTGAGGGGCTCACGCCCATAGTATTCACGTTCACGGATATACCGGCGAACGCGGTCGCCGGCAGGCTCGCCGCGAAGAGCGTCTGCACGGTCGAGAGAAAGATAGAGATCGCCGAGTCCATGGGCTTCGAGTACGCCGTCTGCGTGCCCTTCGGCAGGAGCTTCATGGAGATGAGCGCTGAGGACTTCGCGCGAGGAGTCATCGCGGAGGGCCTGGACGCCAGGCACGCGGTCTGCGGCTACGACTACCGCTTCGGCTACAGGGCAGAGGGCGACGCGGCGATGCTCGCGGAGCTCGGTAAGAGATACGGCTTCGGCGTAACGGTCATCCCCAGGATGGATATAGACGGAGTCGCGGTATCCAGCAGCCGCCTCAGGGAGCTCATAGCCGCGGGAGACCTCGCGGGCTTCGAGCGCTTCGCGGGCTATCCCTACAGCCTCGGGGGCTACGTCGAGCGCGGCAGGGGGCTGGGGCACGGCCTTGGCTTCCCCACAGCCAACATCCCGCTTCCGGAGGTACTGCAGCTCCCGCCCTTCGGGGTCTATGCCTCGAGGGTCAGGATCGAGGGAGAGGAGGGCGTCTTCGGCGGCGTCTCCAACATAGGCGTCAAGCCCAGCGTCGGGAACTTCTCCGCGGGGCTTGAGGTCAATATCTTCGGATATTCCAATGAACTTTACGGTAAAAAGATATCGGTCGAGCTCGTATCGATGATCAGGCCGGAGAAAAAGTTCGGCAGCCTGG
>JAEENW010000013.1 GCA_016283945.1 Bacillota bacterium | reverse complement strand
TACGGTCCGGCCAGCGGGCGGTGCGAGGAGCTTCAGCTGATCCGGTGAAATCGTTAGCAAAAACTAACGCTATCGGGCCTTTTAGGTCTTTCTTTTTCCGGGGAAGGTGGTAGAATAGCTGTGTTTTGTACGAAAAGATCAAGGCAGGTCAACGAAAATGAATGAAAAGACTAAACTGCTCCTCGTGCAGCTGCGCTGCTGCCTGCTCCTCGGAGGGGGAATAGGGCTTCTCAGCAACTGCATAGGGCTGTTCTACACTCCGATATCGCAGGAGCTCGGAGTCGGCCGCGGCAGCGTCGCCCTAATGGTCACGCTGCAGAGCCTCGCGAGCGCCTTTTTCTCCCCGGTCTTCGCCAAGCTGGTCAAGAAGATCAAGATCCAGCATCTGATGAGCGCGGGAGTCATACTCTCGTCTCTCGCCGTGTTCGTGATGTCGATGGCGAAGAGCATCTACGTGTTCTACGTCTGCGGGATACTCGCCGGAATAGGCGTCACCAACTTCTCCGCGCTTCCGGTCTCCATGATACTCAGGAGCTGGTTCGGAGAGAAGAGCGGCTCAAGGCTCGGAATAGCGCAGGCCTTCACCGGCCTCTGCGCCGCGATATTCAATCCCGTGCTCGGAAGGATCATCACCGGCTCCGACTACCACAAGGCCTTTGTCTTCATGATGGCAGGCCTGTTCATTCTGTGCATGCCCTGCGCGGTCACGCTGCGCATGAAGGACGAGCCCGCGGCGGCCGCTAAGCCGACCGAAAAGGAGAGCGCCAAGGCCAAGGCCGCGCGCGATTCGGTCATGACTTCGGCTCTGTTCGCGACCTTCCTCCTCTGCGGCTTCTGCATAACCACACAGAACGGAATGAACTCGCACTTCTCCGCGCTCGCGGTGAGCGTCGGCTTTCCCCTGACCTTCGGCGCGACTGTCGTCTCCTTCCAGAGCATCTTCAATTCGACCTGGAAGCTCATCTTCGGCTTCGTGCTCGACAAACTCGGCCCTGTCAGAGCCTGCAACATCTTCAACTGCATAGGCTTCACTGGGGTCATGATCCTGCTCCTCGGAAGCAGGAACCCCATACTCCTCATCATCGGAGTCTCCATGTACGCCTGCAACTTCTCCGTCAGCACCGTCGGCATCCCTACCCTGATGATGGAAGCCGCGGGGAAGAATTATATCGATTACTACTCCAAGCAGAACATGGTGCAGACCGTGGCCTACGCCTTCGGGACCACCATGTACGGCACGCTCAGCGACATCACGGGAGGCTACACCGTGCCCCTGATCGTGGTAGAGGTCATGACCGTGAGCGCCTTCCTGCTGCTGAGAAGGATAGGCAGGAAGATCTACGGATGATCCGGCGGGCTTCGAAACATCCGTCCGCTTCATAAGCCTCCGCAGTGAGTATATCTGTGGTATAATCATAGAGATCCTGAAAACCGAACAGTTTAAGCGTCCGCGGCGCCCGCGGGGAAGGGAGACCTATCGTGAAGACAGCTTACCTGGCAGGAGGATGCTTCTGGTGCATAACCCCGATCTTCAATATCTACGACGGCGTCGGCAGGGTAGTGAGCGGCTACAGCGGCGGCGACGAGGACCATCCGCGCTATGAGGACGTCAAGGCCCAGCGCACCGGGCACAGGGAGACTCTCTCCGTGGAATACGACCCGGAGCAGATCGATTACAGCTTCCTGCTCGAGATATTCCTCGCGAACATCGACCCCTACGACGGGGAAGGGCAGTTCATAGACAAGGGACACTCCTACACCCCCGCGATCTACTGGTGCGACGCGGAGCAGAAGGCCGCGGCCGAGAAGGCTCTCGCCGCCTACGAGGCGGAGCATGGCGAGGGAGTCAAGGTCGCGCTCGAGCCTTTCAAGAGCTTCTGGGAGGCCGAGGAATACCATCAGGACTACTATCTCAAGAATCCCGAGGCCTTCGAGCGCGAGCTGATCGAGTCGGGACGGAAGAAGGAATAGCTCCGAAGAAAACACCGAACATATCGCGAAGGATCCGGCAGGGGGCCGGATCCTTTTTCGATGTACAGTGTGGTCACCGGTGATGCCGCCAACAGCTTCTTCATAAGCCCGATTGTGAAGAATAGATGTATTATTAGCACTCACGCTTGACGAGTGCTAACAGATGCGCTATAACTAAACTGCGGAGAAGAGCGGGCTCCGGACGAAGCCCGGATCTCCGCGGAGAAAATCACGAAAGGAGCGCATCTGAATGAACGGATACGGACCTAATCAGAACGCATATCAAGGCGGATACGAAGAGGAGGACGTGCTCGCCAAGTACGGCACGGACCTCGTGGAGAGGGCGAGGAGCCAGCAGCTCGACCCCATCATAGGCAGGGATGATGAGATCAGGAACGTCATCAGGATACTGTCGAGAAAGACGAAGAACAACCCCGTCCTGATCGGCGAGCCGGGAGTCGGAAAGACCGCCATCGCCGAGGGGCTGGCGCAGAGGATAGTCAGGGGCGACGTCCCCGAAGGCCTCAAGAACAAGACCGTGTTTTCCCTCGACATGGGCTCGCTCATAGCGGGCGCCAAGTACAGGGGAGAGTTCGAGGAGAGGCTCAAGGCCGTGCTCGGCAAGATAAAGGAGTCCGAGGGAGGGATCATACTCTTCATCGACGAGCTCCACACCGTGGTCGGAGCTGGCAGGACCGAAGGCTCTATGGACGCCGGAAACCTCCTCAAGCCGATGCTCGCGAGGGGCGAGCTGCACTGCATAGGCGCTACGACCCTCGACGAATACCGCAAGTACATCGAGAGCGACGCTGCTCTCGAGAGGCGCTTCCAGCCGGTCATGGTGGACGAGCCCAATGTCGAGGACACCATATCGATACTCAGGGGCCTCAAGGAGCGCTACGAGATCTACCACGGCGTGAGCATACACGACAGCGCGCTGGTCGCGGCCGCGGTGCTCTCCAACAGGTACATCTCCGACAGGTTCCTGCCGGACAAGGCCATCGACCTGGTCGACGAGGCCTGCGCCTCCATCAGGACCGAGATCGACTCCATGCCGGAGGAGCTCGACGCCCTTCGCAGGAAGATCATGCAGATGGAGATCGAGGAGATGGCGCTGAAGAAGGAGACCGACAAGCTCTCCGCGGAGCGCTGCGAAAAGCTCAGCTCCGAGCTTTCCGAGCTCAGGACCAGATACGACGAACAGAAGGCCGAGTGGGAGGTCGAGAAGAAGGCAGTCGAGGACATCAAGGGCATCAAATCCCGCATCGACCAGCTTAACGGCCGCATAGAGGACGCGCAGAGGCGTTACGACTACGAGACCGCGAGCAGGCTCAGGTACGCCGAGCTCCCGGCGCTCGAGAAGCAGCTCGCCGCGGCTCA
>JAEENW010000109.1 GCA_016283945.1 Bacillota bacterium | reverse complement strand
GATCAAGCTGCTAACCCGCGTTCCCCTCGACGAGGAAGACAGCGACGCCGTGAGGGCTCTCTATAACATCTTCGAGCTCGACTACAACGGCCAGAAGCTCGGACTCGACAAGAGCGACGCCTCCGGCAGGCTCACGCTCAACCTCGGGACAATGAGATGGGATGAGAACGGCTACGAGCTCAAGCTCGACCTCAGGGTCCCGAACGAGGTGCCCGAGGAATACGTAAAGGAGCGCCTGCAGGCGGCCTGCGACGAGCTCGGCGCCGAGATGCTGAACTTCCGCTACTCCAAGGGCTTCACCCTTGCTGAGGACTGCGAGCTTGTATCCGGCCTTCTGAAGGTCTTCAAGGAGCGCACCGGCATACAGGACGCCAGACCGCTCAGCTCCGGCGGCGGGACCTACGCCCGAAAGCTCCCCAACGCGGTGAGCTTCGGCCCCGAGGGCTACAAGTGCGAGTCCGACGCCCACGAGTCCAACGAGTTCATCACCCTCGAGCAGCTCGACTTCAACACAAAGATGATCGCCGACGCGATCATCGAGCTCGCGGGCAAATAGACGGAGAGAGTAACGGTACGGCTCAGGCCGCTTTATACAGACCCGCAAAACCTGTCACAAGGAGGACACCATCATGAAAAGACTGTTATCCTGCGTTCTGGCGCTTCTTGTAGCGCTGTCGCTGCCAATGTCTGCGCTCGCGGCGGAGGCTCCGACGGCCGAAGACCTGAAGACCCCGCCCGCCATCTCAAAGCTCGAGATCCACGACGACGGAGCCGGCTGCGTATGGCTCGAGGTCACCGTGCAGACGCCCTCCAACGTCCGCGGCGCGGTCGATTACTATGAGAACCACGAGTCCGGCTACAATCAGGCCGGCTATATCGGCGGCCTTGTGCTGCAGTACTCCATCGACGGAGGCGAATGGCAGGAGACGAGCCTGAATTATTCCCCCAACTACGAGCAGGACGACGACAGCTGGACCGGAATCTTTGAGACCGAGTATCTCAACGAGCTCCACGTTGATTCCCAGGTAAAGGCTCGCGCCCGCTACACGGGAGCTTACGCGGACGGGAACGTGCGCGTAAGCGACTGGTCCAACGAGCTGGTTCTGAACGAGCAGGCTGATTTCAACGCGTCACAGTGGGCTCTTGGCGAGCTCGCTGAGGCCGACAGACTCGGCCTCATCCCGGACAGCCTCAGAGACGCCGATCTCACCAGGCCCATCACCAGAGCGGAGTTCGCCGCCGTTAGCGTCAAGGCTTTCGAGGCGCTCTCCGGAGAGAAGGCGGAGGCCGGCGAGGATCCCTTCACCGACACCGACGATCCCGAAGTGCTCAAGGCTTACAAGGTCGGCATAACCACCGGAACCAGCAGCACTACCTTCGATCCCGACACTCTCCTCAACAGGGAGCAGGCCGCGACCATGCTCACCAGAGTCTACAAGAAGGTCTCGATCGAAGGCTGGGATATGAGCAGGGACGGCGAGTTCGCCGACGCCTTCAGCGCGATGTTCACCATGCCCGAGCCCTTCGAGGACGACGAGAGGATCTCCGGCTGGGCCAAGCCGAGCGTTTACTTCATGTACGCGAACGGCATCATCAACGGGATAGGGAACAACACCTTCGCTCCCAAGGCCGTGACTGACGCCGAGACCGCCATAGGCTACGCCCAGGCGACCCGCGAGCAGGCTCTCGCCATCGCCGTCAGGATGGTAAAGAACCTGAAGTAGGCTCAATACCCGCAGCAGATGAAACGAAGCATTATAAGAGCGCCGGCCATCGATCGATTACCGGCGCTCTTTGTTTCGCCCGAAGGAGCAGGGCGGCGCACAGGGCATAGCCCGCTGCGAAGCTCCCTAACAGTATCAAAGCTCTCTAATAGAGCAGGGTGACCGCGTGCTTTAAGTTGGTTATCTTCACGGGGCCGTCCGGGACCGCCTTCTCTCCGTCCAGAGACCAGGCCGCGCCGTCTATGGAGAAGCAGAGCTCTGAGCTCTTGAAGCACTCGAAGCAGTCGAGGGTGAAGTCGCCGCTCATCGCGCCCGTGAGTATCTTGTTGAGGTCGTCGAGGTTCTTCGGTTCCTTGACCAGTATGACCTCGAAGAGGCCGTCGCTCAGGTCGTAGCTTCCCTCGGGGAGTTTGACTATACCACCGACGGAGCTGGTGTTGCTGACTGAGCCGAAGATGTAGCGTCCGCTGTAGTCGCGGTCTCCGGAGCTGCACTTGACGTCGTACGCCGTTATCGACGACAGCTCCTTGATGCCCTCGATGACATAGGCGAGATGCCCAAGCACGTTCTTAAGGTCCTGAGGGGCGCTGTAGGACGCAGCCGTGAAGGCGCCGAAGGAGGCAATGTAAGAGAAGTAGCTGTCGTCGCCGAAGCGCCCGAAGTCCAGAGGCATGCTGCGGCCCTCGCATACGCGGTAGGCCGCCTCCGAAGGATTGGTCGGAAGGCCCAGAGTCTGGGCGAAGTCGTTCGTGCTCCCGGCCGGGATGTAGCCCACGGGAAGCTTAGAGCCCGACGAGATCAGTCCGGAGAGTACCTCGTTGAGAGTCCCGTCGCCGCCGCAGCAGACGACCAGGTCGAAGCCGTCGCGCTCAGCGGCCGCCGCCAGCTCCCTCGCGTGCCCGCGGAACTGTGTCAGCTCTATCGTTACCCTCATGCCCGCGCCGCAGAAGCGGCTGAGGACGTCGAACACGGCGGTGCGGCTCATGCGCGTTCCCGCCACGGGATTGACTATGAGAAGCAGCTTCTTTCTCATCGAAAGCCTCCTGAAAAACACTCATCCGGGGCATGGCTGCCCCGGATGTCATTATACCATAACGGTCTATCTCTTGATCTTTCTGGAAGTGGTCTTGGGGAACTCGGTGTCCCTTATCTGCACCTTCTGGATGCGCTTGTAGCCGGTGACATCCTTCATGGCCTCGTCTATGGCGTTCGTGAAGTACTGCTCGAGCTCCTCCTTGCTCTTTCCCTCGGAGAAGGAGGGCATGGGATAGATCTCAGCGAGCAGGCCTATCTCGGCGCCGGAGCCGTCCTTGATAGAGCTGACGACGACCTC
>JAEENW010000108.1 GCA_016283945.1 Bacillota bacterium | reverse complement strand
GGTAGAGGGATTTGAACCCCCGGATGACGGAATCAGAATCCGTTGCCTTACCGCTTGGCGATACCCCTGCGCTCACTGCCGTCTTTCCGGCTGTCATTTTTTAAATAATGGGGTGGGTAGTGAGATTCGAACTCACGTATACTGGAGCCACAACCCAGGGTCTTAGGCCACTTGACGATACCCACCACATATATGGCGACCCGAACCGGGCTCGAACCGGTGACCTCCAGCGTGACAGGCTGGCATTCTAACCAACTGAACTACCGGGCCACAATGATGGTAGCGGCGAGTGGAGTCGAACCACCGACCTTCCGGGTATGAACCGGACGCTCTAGCCAACTAAGCTACACCGCCACACTTTCGTACCCGTAACGGGCACTTTTGAATATTAGCACTAACTATCCCCGATGTCAAGCGGATTTAACACTAAACTTTAAGCTAAGGCAGCGCCGGCATCAGGTCGACGAGCTCGCAGAGCTTCCAGTCGTCGTTCACGTCCGATCTGGTGAGATACAGTATCCAGTCGAAGTCCTTTATCACATCCCCGTCGGGAGCCTTGAGCACCGCCTGGAACGAGACTCTGGCGCTTACCAGGTTCTCGTGCCAGATGTAGATCTCGCCGAGCGAGGCCTCGCTGAAGTCCATGGCGGTCTGGCGGGCGTTGATGCTGCCCTCCGCCGCCTCAAGCCTCGCGAATACGGGAGCTGAGCTCAGCACGGAGCCCTTGACGTTGTCCCATTTGAGCTCGCCGGCGTAAACGCGCGCGAGGTCCTGAGCCATGGACCCGGCCATGGCGCCGAAGCCCTCCTCGGGCTCCATGGACGCGTGGTTGTTGACGAAGTAGATCCCGTCCTTGACCGTGACCGGATAAGCCTCCTCGTCCTCCGCGCCTGTCCTGTAGATCACGGGCGCACCGAAGAGACCGTCGACGGTGTAGACGTAGAAGTCGGGGATGCGCACGTCGGCGGTATTCTGCGCGAGGTCGGTGAAGTCCCTGTATATATAGCCGGTCTTCGCCGGAGGAAGCTTCAGTATTGGCGTCTTCCAGACGCTGTAGCGCTCGGGGCTCACGACGGCTATGTCGAAGCTCTTGAGGCCTCTTACCGAGGTAACTCCTATCCTGTCGAGCTTGAGGAGCCCGTAGCTTCCGGTGCTGCTCACCCGGACGCCTGCTATGCGCTCGCCTTCAGCGAGCACGGTATACGCGCCCGAAACGCGGTTTTGGACGCTCTCTCCGCCCTCCCCCGCGCTCTCCTCGAAGACAGGCTCGAAGCTGAGCTCCTTGCCCGCGGCGAGCTGAGCGAGATGCGCTCCCGAGACCGACGCGTCGGCGGTCCTCGAAGAGTAGCCCGAAGCCTTCAGAAGCTCCTCGCAGCTGCCCTGCTCCGCCTCGAGCGCGAGCTCGGAGCAGAACGCCTCCATAACGTTGGCCTCGCTGTTCTCCTCGTATTCCCTGAGATCGGTCCAGACCGAAGCCCATACGAAGAGCACGCAAAGCGCGAGAGCCGCAATGAGCGAGTGGAAGGCTCTCTTTCTGAACTCCCTCCTGCTCATTTGCCCTCCTCCCCGGACACCTCGCCGGAAGCGGCCTCTTCGGCGCTCTCCTCCGCGGAGAAGTGCTCCGCCGCGTATCTGGGCGACGGCCCCTTGCGCTGTATAAGGTAGATACCGCCCAGGCATATAGCGGCCGCCAGGATGACGCAAAGCAGCGCCCCGAAGAAGTTGTAGAGGGGCGTGTCGCTTCTCGCGTATATTTTCGCGGAGTCGTTTTTCCGGGAGTCGTCAGACATGGTCAGGTATGTAACGGGATCGTGCGGGAAGCGGCGCAGATATGGCGCGCCACCCGCGGCTTACTTCTTTCTCGCGGTGTAGCCACCGATGCTGCCCTTGCTCTCCTGAAGGAAGATGAAGGCTGCGGGATCGAGCTCCTTGACGAGCTGCTCGAAGCTCTTGAGCAGAGCGGTGTCCACGTGGCAGAGGAGCATGTACTTCTCGCCGGAGTACTCGGAGCTCTTCACGTCCACGACGGAGATCGCGTAGCCGGCTTCGCGTATCCTGCTGAGCACGGAATCGTCTCTGGTGCTGGTGATGACCTGCACCACCACGCTGCCCTTGATGAGGGCGTCGGCGAGCTTGCCGCCGATGAAGGTGCCCGTGGCGTAGCCGCCGGCGTAGGCGACCGCGATGGGAAGCACCGGGCCGGTCGCGCTGAGCGCGTCCTTGACTACGATGTACCAGAGGAACACCTCGGCGAAGCCTATAACCGCGGCGAGGAAGGTCTTGCCGCGGACGGTGAGTATGGTCCTCACCGTGCCCAGGCTCACGTCCATGATCCTGCAGAAGAATATCTTGATACAGCTTATGAGTAACGGCGTCATTTATCGTTTACCTCCGAGAGCCTTCCGTCCAGATGGACGTCCATCTGCGGGTAGGCTATGCTTATGCCCTTCGCGTCAAACGCCGGCTTGAGCGCGAGCATGTAATCGTTGAATACGTTCCAGTAGGCTCCGGTCGATGTCCAGGCCCTGAGCGTGAGTATTATGGCGCTGTCGGCGTACTCGGTGAGCACGCATACCGGCGCCGGATCGGCGAATATCCTGGGATCGTCGGCCGCGAGCTTGAGCATGACGGCGCGCGCCCTGTCTATGTCGCTGTCGTAGCCGATCCCTATCTTTATGTCCACCCTCCTCGTAGGCCTCGATGAGAAGTTCACGATGCTCGAGGAGGTGATCTGCCCGTTGGGGATGATCACGGACTTGTTGTCGTAGGTGTGTATGACGGTGTGCATCAGGTCGATCGAGTCGACGAGGCCCGAGTGGTCTCCGACGCTGATGAAATCCCCGCTCTTGAACGGACGGGTGAACATTATGATTATGCCTCCCGCGACGTTGCTGAGAGAGTCCTTGAGCGCCAGGGCGACCGCCGCGCTCAGCGCGGCGAACACCGTCAGGAAGCTGCTGATGTCCATGCCAAGCTCGTTGAACACGGACAGTACCACGACCACGAATACGACTATCGCGAATACGTGGTTTACGAAGCTGAAGGCAGCCTTGTCCAGGCCGGCTTTCTCGAGGAGCACCCCGAGGTATTTCCTTCCGGCCTTGAGGACCAGCCAGCCCACAAGCAGCGTCAGGACCACGGTGATCCCCCGCTGCAGCATTATGGAGTTTTCTATCACTTTGAAAACGCTGTCCATTTTCCGTTTTTCCATCAGGCTCCCGGATGGAGCCGAAAACGCTTTGAACCGGCGCTCTACGCGAACACGACCAGCTTGAGCACCAGATACCAGACCGCTATGAAGGCGAGCAGCCCCGGCATGAAGACCTTATACTCCTTGAGCAGCTCCGAGAAGTCGGTCTTGAAGTACTCGAGGGTCAGCAGCTGGCACATGTGCACCGGCGAGAAATAGTATCCCATGAAGCCGCAGGCCATGCAAAGGGCGGCGTACATTATGACCTGCCCCGGGGTCTGGGCGAAGGAGACCGCGATCGGATTCGCGATCGCGACCGCCGTGGAGTTGCTTCCGGTAGGAAGCGCGGTCAGCATGCAGACGAGCACGACGACGAGCTCGGGGGGCATGCCGGAGTCGGCAAGCCCGGTCAGAGCCGCTCCGATCTCGGGGATGTGCCCTATCACTTCCTTGAAGAAGAGCGCGGCGAGCACGACGAGCACGGTCTTGATGTTGAAGCCGCCGAACAGGAGCTTCATCAGAGACTCCTTAGGCCTTGTGCCGGCGTTTGAATAGGCTATAGCCAGAGCCACGAGAGTGCCGGCGAGCACCGCGAGGGGCATCCTGAGCCCGACTCCCACCGCCAGTATCAAGGCGATTATTATGGGCGAGACCAGCAGTATGAAGCGTCCCGTGCTCCTGAGCCTGTGCTCTCCCGGAGCTCTCTTCTCTGCCTTGATCGGCCTGACGAAGCAGAGCCAGCCGAAGACCAGCATGAACAGAGCCAGCGGGAAGGTCACCGCCATCAGCTCGCCGTTGGTGCAGCCTATGAGGGCCACCGTCATGTAAAAGGTGGAAGCGAGCGGATAGGAGAAGTGTATCCCGTGCCTGTACACGAGGTTGATCGCCGCGAGCCTCGAAGGCTTGATGTCCAGATCCCTGCCGACCGCGTCTACGAGCGGGCAGGACATGTAGGCTCCTCCCGCCACGGTGAGCAGGCCTATGATGAAGGGAGCGAACATCAGGGTGAAGCGCGGATCCGTGACAGTCTCAGAGAGGCTGTCCATCATCCGGTTCATGATGCCGGTCTTGTTCATCACGCTGCTGAGCATCGAGATGGCCACTATGGTGAGCGCCATGTTGTAGACGCTCTCGTTCGTGAAGTAGTCCCTGAACAGTGAAACGAACGAAGACGGGCCCTGTCCGCAGATGATCATGAGGAAGACTGAGGCGGCGAACATCGCTATGTGCGGGCCGATCTTCTTGATGACCATCGCAAGCAGCAGTACGACCGAAAGAACGAGCTTTATGAGAATCATGTATCTCTCCTTCTCAGGCTCCCGGCGCGAGCCGCTTTTTCCGGACAGGCATACGCTGCGGGCGCCAAAAGGCCGGCGGAAGCCGCCGCTGCGCACGAAGCGTAAACAAGCACGATGAGGCCGGCGGCACGAGCCGCAGCCTCATCGCGTCTTTTCTTGAGTTTGCCTCAGGGCTGGCCCTGAGCGCTCTGGCTGTTCGGCTTCAGTTTAGCCGAGGGAAGCCATGTGAGCGAGGGTCCTGATGAGCTGGTTGGTGTAGCTCATCTCGTTGTCGTACCAGGAAACGACCTGTACCTGATAGGTCTCCTCGTCGATCTTGCTCACCATGGTCTGGGTCGCGTCGAAGAGGGAGCCGAAGCTCATGCCGATGACGTCGGAGGAAACGATCTGGTCCTCGGTGTAGCCGAAGGACTCGTTGGTCGCGGCCTTCATGGCGGCGTTGATCTCTTCCTTGGTGACGCCGGCCTTCTTGACGACGGCGATGAGGATGGTGGTGGATCCGGTCGGGGTCGGAACTCTCTGAGCGGAGCCGATCAGCTTGCCGTTCAGCTCGGGGATGACGAGGCCGATGGCCTTGGCAGCGCCGGTGCTGTTCGGAACGATGTTGCAGGCGCCCGCTCTGGACCTTCTGAGGTCACCCTTTCTCTGCGGTCCGTCGAGGATCATCTGGTCGCCGGTGTAGGCGTGGATAGTGCTCATGATGCCAGAGCAGATAGGAGCGTAGTTGTTGAGAGCCTGAGCCATCGGAGCGAGGCAGTTGGTGGTGCAGGAAGCTCCGGATACGATGGTGTCGTCCTTGGTGAGGATCTGATGGTTGACGTTGTAGACGATGGTCGGGAGATCATTGCCCGCGGGAGCGGAGATCAGGACCCTCTTGGCGCCTGCAGTGATGTGAGCCATGGACTTCTCCTTGGAGGTATAGAAGCCGGTGCACTCGAGGACTACGTCCACACCGATCTCGCCCCAGGGAAGCTTGCTGGCGTCAGCTTCCTTATAGATAGTGATCTCTTTGCCGTCTACGACGATTCCGGTCTCGGTCGCCTCGACAGTGTGCTTGAGCTCGCCGAACTTACCGGTGAAGCTGCCCTGAGCGGTATCATACTTCAGAAGATGCGCGAGCATCTGGGGGCTGGTAAGGTCGTTGATGGCGACAATGTCGAATTCGGGGTTTCCGAACATGGTCCTGAAGGAAAGCCTTCCGATGCGTCCGAAACCGTTAATAGCTACTCTGATCATTTTGGTTCACCTCTTTTAATAATTACTTTGAGACTTTATATCCTGTCTTAAGGTCGACGACGTTTTCATACGCCTCTCCCTTAAGATAATGACCTATGTTTTTGAGCGCGAAGCCCACGATCCTCTCGTGGGGATCCCTCTGCTCGCTGAGTCCGCCCACATGCGGAGTGATGATGCAGTTCGGGCAGTCCCAGAGCGGATGATCCGCGGGCAGCGGTTCGGGCTCCGTCACGTCGAGCGCGGCGCCGCCGAGCCTGCCCTCGGAGAGAGCCTTCGCGAGCGCGTCGCTGTCGATGAGAGTCCCGCGTCCCACGTTGACGACGATTGCCGTCGGCTTCATCAGGGACAGCGCCTTCTCGCCTATCAGTCCGGCGGTAGCCGGGGAGTTCGGAAGGCTGCAGCAGATGAAGTCTGCCTGCGGGAGCAGCTCGTCCAGATCGTCCATGGTGTGGACCTCGTCCACGTACGGGGGAACGGTCGGAGTGCGCTTGACCGCGATGACCTTGCAGTCGAAGGCCTTCAGGCGCTTCGCGAGGTTGCCGCCGATATCGCCCACGCCCAGGAGCAGAGCGGTCTTTCCGAAGATGACCTCGGGAAGCTGCTGCCTCTGCCAGAGATGCTCATGCATCTGGTCCCTGTAGACCTGGAAGTGGCGGAGCAGGAGTATGAGCTGGCCGACCATGTACTCGGAGATGGTGATCCCGTAAGCGCCTGTGGCGTTGCACAGCGCGGGGCCGCCCGGCTCGTTGATGTAAGGGAGCCTGGCCTGAGCGTCCGCTCCGGCGCTGGAAAGCTGCCAGAGCTTGAGATTGGGCATCCTCTCCCTGGTGATCTTGTCGAAATGAAGATCCCCAACGAGGATCTCGGTCTCCCTGAGCATATCTTCCGTCGTCTTGGACGGAGCGCAGAACTCAAAGCTGCAGCTTCCGAAGCTCGAACGGAACAGCTCCTTTTCCTCCTCGGAGACGCGGAGGGTAACGAGTACTTTTGTCATTTCCACCTCACTTTCGTCCTGAAAAGCCTATCCGTATTATTATACACCGAAAAAAGCGCCGGAATAGGGCAAAATTTTATTATTTGGCGTAAAAACGGGATAAATCAAAGCGAAACACGGCTCCGGCGTCCCTGCGCAGCCAGGCGCGGACTGCGCCCTGCCCTACAGCAGCATTATCATCAGCGGCATGGTCACGATCGAGAAGACCGTGCTCAGGCATACCAGCTTGACGGCGTAGGTGTAATCGAGACCGAGCTTCTGCGAGTATACCGCGACGTTGCTCCCTATCGGGGCGCTCGCGGCGATGATGAGCGCGATTCCGACCTCCCTCAGCTCGCCGCCCATGAAGAGCCTGGCGATGACAGCGGAGATCAGGGGGATCACAATCAGCCTGAACGCGGAGATCTTGTAGATGTGGGCGTCGGTGAACATCGACTTGATATCGGTCTGGGCGAGGTACACGCCGAGTATTATCATGGCGAGCGGCGCGTTAAGCGCTGACATGGAGTTCAGCGTGCTCGTTATGATGTCAGGGAAGCTGAAGCCGGTGAAGAAAACTGCCAACCCCAGCACGAGGGAAAGCACGAGCGGATTCTTCGCTATCGCCTTGGGAGACCTCAGCGAGGGGTCGCCCGCGAGTATGCTCTGCCCGTAGGTCCACTGAAGCGCGTTGAGTATGGCGCCGAAGCCCGCGGCGTAGAACACGTAGTCCTGCCCGAGAACGCCCGCGACCAGCGGGAAGCCCATGAAGGCCGCGTTTGAAAAGGCCACGCCGAAGTCCTCGATCGGGTTCTTCCTGAAGAGCACGTGCGCGATGAGCATGGACATGCCCAGAAGCACCGCGGTGCCGACGAGGCTCGCGATGAGCAGCCTGGTGTTCTCAGCCGTCCTCTGCACGAGGAAGGACTTGACTATGACGCAGGGAAGCACTCCGTAGAGGAGGAGGCTCGCGAGGGACTTGCTGCCCTCCCTGGTTATCAGCTCTTTCTTGTAGAGCAGAAAGCCTATGAACATGTAGATGAACATTATGACTATCTGCCTCAGGACTATCAGTGCGTTCGCCATTGCATCCTCCGTTTAGCTGTAATACTTCTTGAACTTTACATAATGGCTGAAATAGTTCTTCATCATCGCGGCGTATCTGCCGGGGGCGAGGTCGCCCTTCATGAAGATGGGATTGACGCTCTTGCCCGCCGCGATCAGCTTGTCCAGCTTGGCGCGGTTCTCGGGCTTCTTCACGTACTTCTTCGCCACGCCCTCAGGGACGACCAGCCAGAGCCTCTCGGTCTTGCAGAGCTCGAGCGGGCCCTTTCTGCCGTAGATGTAGTCCTCGACGACGTATCTTGCCACGTTAAAGCCGGCTCCGGTCACATAGTAGTTGCTGCGCCCGAGCCTGGTGTTGATCTCGAAGAATTTGAACTTTCCGTCCCTCTCGTCGTACTTGATGTCGAAGTTGGAGAAGCCGACATAGCCGATGTCCTCGAGCAGCCGCCTGGCCTTCTCCATGAGCTCCGGATCGTATTCGGTTATGATGACCGCGTGGTTCCCGAGCCCGTGCGGGGTATGCTCCTCGAGCAGGACGTGGCCGAGGCACATCATCCTCACCTTTCCCTCGCTGGTCGAATACGAGGAGAGCACGTACATATTCTCGTCGTTTCCGGGTATGCGGTCCTGGATTATGAGCTTATCGGTGTAGCCGGCGTCGTAGATCACGCTGATGGTGTCCTCGAGCTGCACCCTGTCCTTGATAGTGTAGACCTTGTTCTGCCCCTCGAAGGGATGCTCCCAGTACATGATCCCATTGGAAGGCTTGAGTATGCAGGGATAATCGAAGTCCATCGGGAAGCCGAGTCCCATGCTCCTGTCGTAGACCAGAGTCGCGGGATGGTCGATACCGTGTCTGTCGCAGAGCTCGTAGAAGCTGGACTTCATCTGCAGCTCGGTCATGAGACCGTGGTCGATGTAGGGAGCGACGATATTCTCCGCCAGCTCCGCCTTGTGCTTGGAGATCAGGGAGACGTAGCTGTCGCCGCAGCCTATGAGCAGTATCCTCCTGTCCGGATGCTCCGCGGCGAAGCCGTTGACTATGCGCAGGAAGCCCTCGTCAGTCTCGATCGCGGGGTCAGCGCTGTACTGTATGATGCGGCTCCCGTAGCTCGGGCCGGAGGGATACTTGCCGAAGATGTAGCTCTTCACGCTGTAAGCCTCGTAGAAGGCTCTGGCCATGCTGTATGTATTGATATCCCCGCCAAGCATGACGGGGATGAAGATCTGTTCCTTGAATTCGAACATCGCTGCCTCCGTTCACATAGATACATGGCATTGTATCACAGAACGGAGCGCAGCGTATAAAGTATATTCAGAAGCGCTTTAAGTATATTCCGATAAGCCAGGCCGCTGATATCAGCGCGTACGCACTGAGCCCCGGGCCGCCCGTCGCGGGAAGCTCCGCCTGAGGGATGCGCTCGTTGAACACGGTGACGATGCCGCCATCGATGACGGCGTATCCCGCGCCCAAAGAGCCCGGTTCTCCGCAGGGCTCGACGCGGACAGCGGCTCCCCCCTCGACGCTGACCGTAAAGGCCATCCCCCCGGCGTAGCCCGCGGGTGCCGAGGTCTCCGTGAGCGTATAGTCCCCGTCCTGAAGGTTCGGGAATTCAAGAGTTCCGAAGGCGTCTGAGACGCCCACGCCTATGAGATCCCCGTCAGCTCCGCGAAGCTCGAACTCCGCTCCGCCGATGGGCGAACCGTCGGCCGCGTCGCGCTTTGATACGATGATCGGCCCGGTCATGGGCGGGAGCTCCCTGCTGTTCGTGAACACCGCCCTGTAGTAGCCGTCGACCGGGAAGAACGGGGAAGCCGCTCCCGCGCTTCCCTGCTCCTCATCGAAGGCTTTGAAGCTCCCGAAGCAGAGCTCACCGTCCCTCATGACAGCAAGGGACGAGTCGCAGCCTGCCGCGTCGCTCTCCCGCAGGCTGAATGAGGTTCCCTCGGGAAGAAGGAAGCACGCGTCCGACTCCTTCCTCGCGATCTCAATGCCTATGCAGGGAGAAGACTCCCTGAGTTCCTCCATGGTAAGCGTCCACATGTCGCCGAAGCCCGCGGAGAAGCTCACCCCGCCGTCTCCGCAGTTCAGGCGCATCGGTATGAAGTACAGGCCTTTCTCAGCGCTCATATCCGCGCTGAGCGTCCCGTCCTCCTCGCTGACGAAGACCTCGCCAAGGCCGAGGCGGAATACGGGGCGGTCCCGGAATATCTCCCCGTCCGCGTCCGCCGGAAGCTCAGGGAAAAAGCTCAGGTGGACGCTGTAGTTTTCAGGCTCATCCGCGACTGCGGCGAGCAGGGGCCTCAGCTCCTCGGCCGAATAGCGTCCGCCCGAATACACGGCCTCTCCGGGATCATCAAAGGGCATTATGAAGCTGATACCCCTGAAGCTGTCCCGTTCAGCCGCGGGAGAGCCGTCCAGGGTGATCGCGATGTCGACGCTGCCGTCGCTCCCGGCTGGGAAGATCTCTCCAGAGCCGCTACGCACAGACTCTCCCGGGCTCAGACCGCTCACCGTGAGCACGTACTCAAAGGGTCCGTCGGCAGGAAGCCCTCCTGCAGAAGAGAGGCTGCGCACGTCCAGCCAGCGCCCCGGGATCTCCCGAGATGGCGTCAGATAGCCCTCGTTCCTTCCGTCGTCGGGGACCGCGTGCAGCCCTCCGTCGTCTCCGCAGTAATTGTGCAGGCAGTTGTCCCCGCTGAACATGTCCTCAGCGAAGAAACCCTCTCCGGCTCGCCAGCTGTCCGGGTCCACGGTAACGGTCCTGAGGCCGGTGCAGTCAGAGAACATCCTTATGGTGTCGAACATCTGCCCGCAGCCGAGCCAGGACAGATCCAGCTCGCGCAGCGCCCAGCAGCCCGCGAACATGTCGGGCGCCTCTCTGACTCTGTCCGCGTTGATAAAGTTGAACTCGATCTCCTCGAGCTCATAATCGTACTGGAACATCTGCCGCAGCGATTCAGTCCGGGACAGATCCGCAGGGATCTCGAAGCTGACAGATCTGAGGGACGCGAGCTCCGCGAACATCGACTTGCAGTCCTCCGGGAAGCTTATACCCGCGGAGGAGCTGCTTATGACTACCCTTCCTTCCGGCAGGAAAAAGGCAGTGATGCTTCCGGTCCCCTCCGCGTCTGCCGCCCATGAGAACAGGAAGTCCGCCGGGGGTTCGTGATCGCTGACGAATACTATCTCCGTGAGCTCCGATATATCCCCGGGAGCCCTTTCCATCCAGGAATCGCGCGGACAGAACTCGGGCCATTCACCCGCGGACCTGAGAGGCGCCGCGGCCAGGAGCGCCGATCCGGAAGAGATCCTGAACGCTCCTCCCGTCACCAGGCGCAGAACGCGCCCCTCCGCGCCCCTTCCTCCGGTCCCGCCAAGCGGTGCACCTGAAGCCTCGCTGTAGCCGCAAAGGCCTACTATCGCCAGCAGCACCGAGGCGAGAAGAAGCGCCGCCGCCCCCCTGAAAGCTTTCCTTGTGCTCTTATTCATAGTTCCTCCGTCAGCCTGAAGCGCACCGCGATCCGGTCCCTCGCGTCAGCCGTGCATGTGAAGACGGTGAGGTCCCAGTCTCCCGAGGACATCGCCTGAACGTCGCTTCCCGCTATCCTCTCGACCGCTGCCGCGGCATAGCTGAGTACCCTTCCGTCTGCCCCGGTGAACTCGGCGCGCTCGCCTTCTCCGGCTTCCCACAGAAACCTCAGGTGAGATCTGTAATTGTGTCCCGCGATCACGAGATCGCGCGCCGCCGCGCTTCCCGATATCCTGCACGGTCCCCTCAAAAGCAGCTCGTCCGACCACTCTCCCCGCACAGCGAAGCTCTTCCTCCTGTCCGGGAAAGAGAGGACCCCTATCATGCCGTTCACGTCCTGGAGATCCGGCTCCGCGGCAGACAGATCTGAAGTATACGGCACAGCCTCAGCGAAAGACTCCGCCCGCAGCTCCGCGGCGTCCCGCGCAGCGTCCAGCCGCTCCGAGACCGCTGCCCTGTAAGCCCTGAGGTCCTCCGCGGCGGCCCTCTGCGCCGCGAGCTCGCCGCGCTCTGCCGCGATCCCCGATATCAGCCCCGCTGTGAGCAGGAGCAGGCCTGCCGAGATCAGCAGATAAGGCGCCCTGCTGAATACTCCGGTCTGGGGATTGTCTCCGGGCACTGTGACCGGAGGCTCTTCAGCGGCGGGAGGCTGCGGTCCGATTTCCGGCGGGGAGTCAGGCTCCACGGGCGGAGCGTCTTCATCCGGCGGAAGCTCCTCCGGAACTTCAGGCGGTTCAGACTCACCCGAAGGCCCGGGCGGTTCGGGCTCACCCGGCGGTTCGTGCAGCTCAGGTTCGCCTGGCGACTCCGGTCCTCCTGGCGGCTCCGGAGTCCTTATCTTGTACTTGATCTCCGCGCGGACGTCCTTCCGCGCCCCGCCCGACTCGAGCTTGTATGGAAGCCTGACTGTAAAAGCCTCGGGCTCGAAGACCGTCCCGTCCAGACAGACGCTCTCGCCGCGGACCAGATACGCCCCCTCTGCGAGGCCTTCAAAGCGCGCCTCTCCCGAGGCGTCCGTCACAGCCGAGGCAAGAGCCTTCATCCCCACAGCCTCCACAATGCCCTCCTCGCCCGGTCCTGCCGCGAACAAGCTGAACAGCGCTCCGCTCACAGGCCCCGCATCGGTCTCGAAGACGAGCGTCAGCGAGCAGCCGCTGCCCGTGGCGCGGACGGCGCCCTTCGGTCCAGAAGCAGCCGGCCAAAGCAGGATCATCGCCGCCGCTGCCGCCAAGATCCGCGCGCATCCTGTTATCCTCATGAAGATCCCCCCTGTTTTCTTTGTTTCGCGGCCGTCCCTCGTACCGCGCGCCCGGATACAGTCCACAGCGCCAGCGCTGTCCCGACGGCGAACATTACAGTAGGCCCTGGCAGGCGCCCTTTCCTGACGATCAGAGCAGTGCTCACCCGCTCTCCCCCCTCTTCCGCGGGAAGTATCTCCTTAAGTCAGCCCGTCACGAGCAGCCTGTGTGAATTGATTCCGTACGGGGTACAGGTGACCAGCGTAGCCAGACACTCACCCTCCTCTATCGCGAGGGCGTCCATCTCGTCCGGCAGCACCACTGTGACGCGCTCGACCTCGTAGCGGAGCCGCCTCCCGGGAACATCGATGTCGAAGCTGTCCCCGGCCTCGAGCCTGTCTATGTCCGTAAACAGCCTCGCGCCCGTGAGCCCTGTATGCCCCGTTATCACCGCGTGCTCTCCCTTGCCGCCTGTCGGCAGGGAGCTTCCCCGAAGATGCCCCGCCGCGGTCTGCAGCACCGCTTCACTTGTCCCGTGATAGAACGGGAGGTCCAGCCCTATGGCGCCCGAGCTCACGCGGCCTATAAGACCCGTCCCGGAGAGATCCATCAGGGAGCCGTATTCCTCCAGGTCTTCTCCCGAAAGATGCCAGCGTGAAGTCCCCGGCATCGCCGCGAGCCTGGCGTTGAACCCGGCCGCGGCGTTCAGCATCTCCTCCGCCTGCTCCGCGCTGAGCCCCTCAGCCTGCTCGGTGTAGGCCTTTATGACCGTCCCGAGCCGCGCGTCGTTTATCCTGTCCGCCGCGTAAGGATACATGAAGAGCAGCGCCGACAGCAGCAGAGCAGCCGTGCGCATCACTCATCCCTGCCCCTGCGTGGGATCAGAGCCGCGACGAGCAGCAGTATCGCGACGGAAAACACCAGCCCGAGGCCGTCGCCGCCCGTTCCGGGCAGCTTCTCGAAGGTGGTGTTGACGACCTTGGCCGATACCCTGCCCGCGGTGAGCTCGGCGCCCGTCTCTGCTACGGAGCTCATAGGATCGGACGTTATGTCTATCGCGAGCGACTTGAGCGAGCCGGCGCCGTCGGTGATCTGGCCTTCCGAGTTGACAGTGAACAGAATGGGATCGTCCAGCAGCCTGTAGCCCTCGGGGGCATCAGTCTCGGTGAGCCTGTAGTCGCCGGCGTCCAGTCCGGAGAAGCTGAAAACGGGGTCTTCGAGGCTCACGGAGGCTCCCTCGCGGATGACCGCGCTTCCCCCGTCCGCGCCGGGCGAGTACACTGTCTCCCATTCCCCGCTAGTCTTGTTCCTGAACTCCAGCATCCAGCTCGAGCCGGTCAGAGGCTCGTAGGCATCGCCGTTCTTCAGGACCTTGTCAAGCACGAACACGAGGGCGAAGGTGACCGTCCTCACCTCTTCGGACTCGTCCGTCTCCTCAGTCCTGGGATCGTTCGAGAAGACTATCTTCGCCACGTTGGGATTACCGCCGCCGCCTATGACCGCGCTGCTGTCCAGAACAGCCTCGTAAGTCATCACCACGGGAGCCCCGGCGCTGTCCTTGTATGAGATGAAATCCGGAACGTCCACGGTCAGGGTCTTAGTACCGGCGTCGTAGCTCACGTGCTCCGCGTAGCCAGCGTCGCCGGCCTTGAGAGCGCTGACGCCTCCGACCGTCACCTCGGCGCTGTCCGGAACGTAGCTCATGTTCGTCATGGTATCCACGAAGCGGAAGGTATACGAGGTATACCCCGTCATGACCGGCACAGCGGAGCTGAGTTTGAACGTCAGTACGTCGCCCACGCCGGCGACGTTAGTTTCGGCGTCCGTCTCGTCCGCGTCGCTCACGGTCTTCGTGACCGTCGGATAAACCGACTTGTTGGCGATCTCCGCGTCCGGCTTGACGGTGTCGAGAGCGAATATGGCGGAGCCGCTCTCCGCCTCGGGAACCATCAGATAGTATCCGAAGCCGGCGTCGTCCTTCGACGCTGAGCCCGAAGCGTCGGTCTCGAGAGCCATCGCCGGAGCTATCGAGCGGTCCAGCGCGTAGCTTCCCAGAGCGACGCAAAGCGCCTCCAGCTCGTCCGCCGTGTTCTGAGCGTTGATGTACTCGTAGACCTCGTGAGCCCTGGCGCTCTCACCGCCTGTCTTTTCCAGAGCGGCGTCGAAGAAGTCCTGAAAATCGGGGTTCACTGTGTACGCGAAGGCCTCCTGTCCGCCATTCGCCAGGTAATCCAGATCCAGCACTCTGTAGAAGCTGTAGGTCTCACCCTCCTTCGCCCCGGTGACGCTGACGCTTCCCGTGCCGGTCGCGGCGAAGACCGCGCCCGCTGACGCCGCGATAAGCGCCATAGCAGCCAACAATGAAATGATCTTTTTCATATCGCACCTCCTCAGCAGCGATCATCAGACCTGACTGTAAAATATTTCTTGCCATATATTACCATTTCAACCTGAGCTTGTAAACAGATTTTTCCATTTTTGACACAGCATTACGCGCCGGGATCCCTAACCGCCGGCAGATATAAAAAGCTCATGGGCTATCCATCTACATTCTTTTGTTCCATGCCCCGCCGCGCGTAAATATACTTATGGAGCTGCGCCTCGGAAAGGATGGCTCTGAGATGAGCAGCGAAACCAGAATATTCAGGTACGAGATGATCACCTCTATGGTCTGCGGGATCGAGCGCTACGGGCTCATACTGAAGGAAGAAGGAAAGGAAGACATAGTGATCGAAGACATCACCGTAGAAAAGAGGATGATCGAGGTCATCATCGCGCTTTTCAACCGCGAGCAGCTTTCCCCGCTTCACCTGGCGGACGCGCTTGAGGACATACTCCCATGAGATATAAAAACCGCTCCTCTGCTCCGGGCTGTACCGGGAAGGAGCGGCAAAAGAACTGAAACTGCCCTATCATACAATGAAAACAGACCCTTACCCTCACAAATCAGAGGATAAGGCCCCGTCGGGCGTATCCTCACATCAGCGAAGTTGACCGCGGGGCGCAGCACTTCGCGCTTAGGCGCCGAGCTCTACGATCCAGCCATTTAATTGTTTACAGAACAGGACGTTAAGTTATATATTTATTAAGTGTACGCTAATCCAAACCGGTTGACGCGCCGGCATGGAAAGCGCCGCGCAGAGTCCGTACAGCACGGAGGAATACATCCATGAGCCAGCCTCTATTCAGCGTAGTCATAAGCAGCTATCAGCTTCGCGAATACATCCGCGACGCCGTTCTTTCCGTGCTCTCT
>JAEENW010000012.1 GCA_016283945.1 Bacillota bacterium | reverse complement strand
GCCCAGTTTCTGTGCCGGTTCTGCCGGTTTTGCTGACCGGCGAAGGGAGGAGAGACCGTGGCGGACAATATCATCCTGATCGGCATGTCCGGCGCCGGCAAGAGCACCCTGGTCCGCTGCCTGAACTTCCTCGAGATCCCCGAGAGCGGCAGCATAGAGATCTCGGGCTTCGGAAGATTTGTGAGCGACGCCGGCAGGCTGTACAGAGAAGAGCAGGGCGGCCGCAGGGCGGTAGCCGAGAAGGAGCTGAGGCAGCTGCGAAGATCGATAGGGATGATATTCCAGCATTTCAATCTCCTCGACCGCAGCACCGTCTTCGACAACATCGCCTACCCCCTGAAATACTGCGGCAAGTCTAAGGAAGAGATCGCCGCCAGGGTCGACAGCCTGCTGGAGCTCGTAGATCTCACCGACAAGAGGAACGCCTATCCCAGCCAGCTGTCGGGCGGGCAGAAGCAGAGGGTCGCCATCGCCAGGGCCCTGGCGAACGATCCGAAGATACTGCTCTCGGACGAGGCTACCTCGGCCCTCGATCCCGAGGCGACGGAGTCGATCCTGCAGCTCCTCAAGGATCTCAACAAAAAGCTGGGCCTCACGATAGTGATCATCACCCATGAGATGGCCGTGATCAAGGCGATATGCAGCCGGGTCGCGGTCATGGAGGGCGGAAAGGTGGTCGAGGAAGGTCCGGTCTACGAGGTCTTCTCGGCTCCGGAGCGCGAGATCACCAGAAGGTTCACCGAGGCCTCCTCGGGCCTGGGCAAGATAGGCAAGCTCGTGGAGAGCGGGGCGGTGGAGCTGGGCAGCAGTCCCGAAAAGAAGCTCATACGCTTCACCTACACGAAGGACACGGTCGGAAGGCCGCTGATCTCGACGGTCTCAAGGCAGTTCGGCGTGGACGTCAACCTGCTGCTGGCCAACGTCGACGTGGTCGCGGACCGGGCCCTGGGCGGCATCGTGGCGGAGATCTCGGGCAGCGGCGCCGACGTGGCCGCGGCCCTCGAGTACATAGGCTCCTGCGGGGTCAGGGCGGAGGTGATCGAAAATGTTTGAAGCGATAAAAGGGGCCTTCCCCAATGTGGTCAATTACTGGGACCGCTTCATCGACAGCATGGAGGCGACGTTCCAGATGTTCTTCATCGCCGGCCTCATAACGGTGCTGATAGGAGGCTGCTTCGGCATCCTGCTGATAGTGACGAAGCCCGGCGGCATCAAGCCGAACAAACCCGTCCACATGGCGCTCGAGGTCGTGACCAACGTCTTCCGCTCCATACCCTTCATCATACTGCTGATCTTCCTCATCCCCTTCACCCGCCTCATAGTCGGCACCTCGATAGGGGTGAGGGGAGCGGTGGTCCCGCTGGTGTTCGGCGCGGTGCCTTTCTTCACCAGGCAGGTGGAGAGCGCTCTCTCGGACGTCGACCCGGGCAAGGTCGAGGCGGCGAGATCCATGGGCAGCGGTACCCTCGGCATCATCTTCCGGGTCTATCTTAAGGAAGCGCTGCCGGACCTGATCCGGGTCCTCACCATCACCGCCATCTCCACCATCGGCCTCACCACCTCGGCGGGCGCCGTCGGGGCCGGCGGGATAGGGAGCTTCGCCATCAACTACGGGCAGAACATGCATTATCAGGATATAGTGAACCTCTGCGTCATCATACTGCTGGTCATCGTCTCGATCATCCAGATCACGGGCAATACCCTGGCGAGGCGCACGTACAACAGAGAGCTTTTTAAGAAATAAGGAAAAAGGAGAAAGAGAAATGAAAACCATCAAAAGATCTGCGGCTCTGCTGCTCGCGCTTTGCCTCATATTCACCCTCGCCGCCTGCGGAGGCAGCAAGGAGGAGGCGGAGCCTGTCAAGATCGGCGTTCCCAGCGACGCCACCAACCAGGCGAGGGCCATCAGCCTGCTCGAGACCGCGGGCCTCATCGAGGTCGACGACGCGGCGGGCTTCACCCCTGAGCTCAAGGACGTCACCAAATACATCTACAACATAGAGATCGTCCCGGCGGCGGCGAACGCCCTCGTTTCCACGCTCGACGACTACGGCGCCTCGACCATCAACGGCACCTACGCGATCCCGGCGGGGCTGCACCCCTCGACCGACGGCCTCATCACCGAGGTCCAGGACTCCGGAGCGGGCAACCCCTTCATCAACGTCATAGTCTCCAGGACCGAGGACAAGGACGACCCGGACTATCAGACCATAGTAAAGGCCTACCAGTCCCAGACCATAGCTCAGTACCTGCTCGAGAAGAACAAGGGCGCTTCCGTCCCCGCGTTCTCCTACGATCCCAACTACAGCGTTCCCGACGACTACGTGAGCAGCCTCGAGGGCTACAAGTCCTCTTCCGACGGGAAGAAGGTCATCAAGCTCGGAGTCTGCGGCTCCGGCGACGTCTGGAGGGCGGTGCAGAAGGTCCTCGACGAGGAGAACTCCGGGCTCTACATAGACGTGATCATCTTCGACGCCTACAACCTCCCGAACGAGGCGCTCAACAGCGGCGAGATCGACCTGAACGCCTTCCAGCACAAGGCCTACCTGCAGTCCGAGATCGAGTCCCAGGGCTACGACCTGGCGGTGGTCGGCGACACGTCCAGCGCCCCTCTCACCCTCTACTCGAAGAAGGCTAAGGATCTCGACGAGCTCAAGGCCCTCGCGGGCAAGAAGGAGCAGTAAGCCATTTGCGGAACATTTAATACATCCTTTCACGAGGCCCCGCCGGCGCGTTCCGGCGGGGCTTTCGCGCGTCCGGGGGCGGTTCGGGGCGCCTTCATGTCATTATCGTGGTTGCTCAGAGCGAACGTTCGGATAATAAGCCTTACTATTTTCGATATAATCAATCCGAACGTTCGAAAATATGGCGAATATTTTTATAAATATCGCTTGTATCGTTCGATTTCTGATGGTAGTATAACTACGTCATTTTTGAGGGAGGACAGACTATGAAAAAAGTTGGGATCTTAATGGGCAGCGACAGCGATCTGCCCGTCATCAAAAAAGCGACCGACACGCTGAAGGAGTTCGGGATACCCTTTGAGGTCCACGTCTACTCCGCCCACAGGATGCCCGGCCACGTGCGCGAGTTCGTGAGCTCCGCCGCCGACAACGGCTTCGGTGTCATCATCGCGGCAGCCGGCATGGCCGCCCATCTCGCCGGAGTCTGCGCGTCCTACACCGTGCTCCCGGTCATCGGCATCCCCTGCAAGTCCGCCGCCCTCGAGGGCATGGACGCGCTGCTCGCGACCGTCCAGATGCCCAGCGGCATCCCCGTCGCCACCGTCGCCATAGACGGAGGCAAGAACGCGGCCATACTCGCCGCCCAGATCCTCGCCGTCGGTGAGCCGGAGCTCGCCGCGAAGCTCAGGGCGAAGAGGGAGTCCGACGCCGCGGCCATCATAGAGAAAGACCGGGGAATCATGGAGCGCCTTTAGGCTCCGCCCCGTCTTCTATACACCAGAGAAAAGTATTTGAAACAGAGTTCATCGATTTTATGGAGGAAAAAATGGAAAACAAGCTCGTCTACACCGGAAAGACCAAGAACGTTTACGCTATGGACAACGGTCACTACCTGCTCAAGTTCAAGGACGACGTGACCGGCAAGGACGGAAAGTTCGATCCGGGCGAGAACCAGATCGGCCTCACCATCGAGGGCGTAGGCGATATCAACCTTCGCATGTCCATCTACTTCTTCGAGAAGATCAACGCCGCCGGCATCCGCACCCACTTCGTGAGCGCCGACCTCAAGAACACCACCATGGAAGTCCTTCCCGCGAAGGTGTTCGGCAAGGGCCTCGAGGTCGTTTGCCGCCTCAGGGCCGTAGGAAGCTTCTACCGCCGCTACGAGGAGTACTGCGAGCTCGGCGACAAGCTCCCCTCCTACGTCGAGATGACCTTCAAGAACGACGCCAAGGGCGATCCCCTCGTCACCAAGGACGGCCTCATCGTACTCGGAGTCATGACCTCCGAGCAGTATGACGCCATCAAGCTCCAGACCCAGCAGATCACCCAGATCGTCGCCGATGAGATGGCAGCCCGCGGCATGGAGCTCTACGACATCAAGTTCGAGTTCGGATACGACGCCGACGGCAAAGTTATGCTGATCGATGAGATCGCCTCCGGCAATATGAGAGTCTACAAGAACGGCGAATACATCGAGCCGATGGAGCTTTCCGAGCTGTTCTTCGCATAGGTATTCCCGATGGG
>JAEENW010000107.1 GCA_016283945.1 Bacillota bacterium | reverse complement strand
TTCTTTATCCTGAACAATTCAAGAGCCATGGCGAACCTACGCACGAAGAGAACTTTCAGTGGCGGCTTCCTTGGGTGCTGGCTTAGGAATGCGCTCATAATGACCGGAGGAGTCATCATCATCGCATTGGTGGAATACATACCATTCTTCATGGGAAAAGGACCCGGTGCCGATCTCTTCTTCGGATCCACCTTCGGAGGACCTTTCATGAGCCTTCTCATAGTGTTCCTGCCGCAGATACTTCTGTTCAGCATAGTCTCCACGGCGCTGTACAGAAAGACCAAGACAGTGTTCCCCGGAGCTATCATTTCGGCTATGATGGCTTGCTGGATAGTGACAGGCGGATCTTCGATGCTCTAGAAAAAACACTAACATAAGATTTAAAAAGGCAGCTTCATCAGGCTGCCTTTTTCCTTATACTCCGTAGGGATTATCCTTTATTGCTTTTATTATCTCTTCTCTTACTTCGGGAGGGCTTAGGACCTCTACGTCCTGCAGATATTGAAGGGCCCAGTATACAAGCCCTTCTGTTGCCGTCAATACGCTTGCGTCGAAGCTGCCGTCCTGGTTTTCCCTTATGGATATATCGCTTCCGAACTGCTCTATGACGTAGCGAAGGACCTTCTTGCTGCACCTTAAGCTCACTCTTTTCTGCTGGCCCGTGTGGGCGAAGACGACTCTGCTTAAGGAGTCGAGCTTTGCTTCTCTTTTCGTATATTCTATATTTTCATCCAGTATCTTTATATCCTTCATCATATCGATGCGGTAGAAGCTCGGGTCCTCGTGGCCGTCGGCGATCATCACGAGGTAGTAGCGCTCGCTGTCGCAGATCATCGAGTAGGGGCTCGCGACGTAGCGCTCCTCGCGGCGCGGGTGGAGCTTCTTGTCGTAGCCGTAGTCGAGGTAGATGAAGGATACCTTCTTCTTCTCGTCTATGGCCTGGTCGAGTATCTCGATGTTGAGGAAGACCTGCGGGTTGGGCGACTTGCGCTCCCCGACGATGATGTTGGAGTAATTGTATTTCTTGCGGTCGTAGACGCTCAGCTGGGCGCGCAGCTTTGAGATCAGCTCCTCGGTCTGCCTCTTGGAGATGTACTCGCAGGAGTATATCGCGTCGATCAGAAGCCTCGCCTCGGCGGCGCTGAACTCGCGCTCGAGGAGGTAGTAGCCTTTGCCGTTGTCCTCGTAGCGGCTGACCTCGATGCCGAAGTCGTTGAGCGCCCTGAAGGCGGCGTAAAGGGTCCTGCGGTCGAGATCCTTGTCGTATTCGAGCTTGAGATGGCGCTGTATCTCGCTTAAGGGGAGTATGTGGTCCGCGTCTGTGTAATCCTTGAGCACCTGCAGCACGCAGAGGGTGTTGGTCCTGTCGTTCGCCATGAGAACCTCCGTTGAAACCTTGTTCATTTTTTAGTACAAGCATATTCTATCACCGCCCCGGCGGCTTGTACAGGGGGAGGGCGGCAGGCGGACCTTCCGGAACGCGCCGCCCCTGGCGCCGAGGCGCTGCGCCGCGCGGCTTCCCGGTCCAGCGGCTCGCGCCGAAGTTCGTTCCCCGCGCTTCACTCTTCCGCAATTCTTCACGCGCGGTGCGAGCTGCTTCTGTAATTCTTCACGGAAAGATGGTATAGTAATCATGGGACAGGGTGCGGAAAGCGGCGCAAGGCCGCGCTCCGCGCGGAGGATTGCCCCGGATGCGGCAGGAAAGCCGCTCGAACTCATTCATCTATTATTTTTATAGGGAGGAAAAACGATGCAATACGTACTGCTTGTGCTTCTGCTCGTGATCATTGTGATCCTCATCAGGGGCATCTGCATAGTTCCGCAGGCGAATGCCTGGGTCATCGAGTATCTCGGAAAGTACTACACCACCTGGCAGGCGGGACTCCACCTGAGGATCCCCGTGCTCTACAGGATCATCAAGAAGGTCTCGCTCAAGGAGCAGGTCGCGGACTTCGAGCCGCAGCCGGTCATCACCAAGGATAACGTCACGATGATGGTCGACTCGGTCGTGTTCTTCTACATCTTCGACGCCAAGCTCTTCGCGTACGGAGTCGAGAGGCCGATCGCCGCGATCGAGAACCTCTCCGCCACCACCCTGAGGAACATCATCGGAAGCATGACCCTCGACGAGACCCTCACCAGCCGCGACGACATCAACAGCCGCATCACCGCCATCCTAGACGACGCCACCGACAAGTGGGGCATCAAGGTCAGCCGCGTAGAGGTCAAGAACATCGACCCGCCGCGCAGCATCCAGGACGCGATGGAAAAGCAGATGAAGGCAGAGAGAGAGAAGAGAGAGGCCATCCTCACCGCCGAGGGAAAGAAGCAGTCCGCTATCACCCTCGCCGAAGGTGAAAAGGAGGCCGCGATACTCCGCGCAGAGGCTGCCAAGCAGCAGAAGATCCGCGAGGCTGAAGGAGAAGCCGAGGCTCTGCTCGCCGTACAGAGGGCGAGGGCCGAGGCCATCAAGCTCATCAACGAGGCTCAGCCCTCCAAGGAGTACCTCACCCTCAAGTCCTTCGAGACCGCCGAGAGCATGGCGAACGGCAACGCGACCAAGATCGTCGTTCCGTCCGACATCGCCAACCTCGCCGGCACCCTCGCCGCGGTCGGCAGCGCCGTGAGCGCGACCAAGGAGAGCGAATAGGCTCGCTTCTGATCTGAGGTAAGTGCCATGTTTGAACTGGTAAGCTTCATTTTCAGCGCCGCCTGGATACTGATACTGTTCTCCGTCATCAGCACCAAGCTGGGCAAGGCAGGGAAGCCCCGCACGGGCGCTCCGGTTCCGTCCAGGCGCGAGGACAGCCCCTATACCGGGCAGGCTCAGAGCTCCCGCGAGGAGAGCTCCGCTTCCCATATGCCCCGGAAGATAAGCTCCTCCGGCAAGCTGAAGACCGCTCCGGCCCGTCCCGCAGAGTCCGTGAGCGGACGCAGCAGCCTCAGGGACCTCACCGGGGTCATGCTCGAGGACA
>JAEENW010000106.1 GCA_016283945.1 Bacillota bacterium | reverse complement strand
TGGCCTCGTCTATGGCCTTCATGAAGTACTGCTCGAGTTCCTCCTTGCTCTTTCCCTCGGAGAAGGAGGGCATTGGATAGATCTCGGCGAGCAGGCCGATCTCGGCGCCGGAGGCGTCCTTGATGGACCTGACGACGACCTCCTCGACCTCGAGAACGTTGAGCACGTAGCCTTCGATCTCCTCGGGGTAGACGTTCTTGCCGTTCTTGAGCACGATGAGGTTCTTCTTGCGCCCGGTGATGAATAGCTGCTCGTTCTCGTACTTTCCGAAGTCTCCGGTGTAGAACCAGCCGTCCTTCAGGACCTCGGCAGTCGCTTCGGGGTTCTTGTAATATCCGAGCATGACGTTGTCTCCGCGGTAGAGGATCTCGCCCTCGCCGTTTTCGTCGGGATCGTCGATCCTGACCTCGCCGCAGGGAAGCACGACGCCCACCGATTCGTAGTTGTTGAACTTGGGCCTGTTGACCGAGATGAGCGGGGAGCACTCGGTGATGCCGTAGCCGTTCTGAAGTATTATGCCTATGCCGTCAAAGAAGTCGGCGATCTCGGGGCGGATGGGAGCTCCGCCGCAGATGATCTGCCTGAGCTCGCCGCCGAATACCTCGTGGATCTGGGCGAAGATCTTTCTCCTCGCGTCGATGCCGACCCTGCGCAGGACGTTGGACATCTTGATGGCCCTGGACACGGTCTTGTTCTTTCCCTGCTTCTCGAGGGTCTTCCAGATCTTCTTGTAGAAGTTCTCCGCGAAGAGGGGGACGAGCATGATGAAGTCCGGCTTGTACTTCTTCAGATTGTCGGCGACGGTCTTGAGGCTCTCGTTGATGCAGATGGAGCATCCGGCGTTGTAGGACGCGATGATGCCGCAGGTCGCCTCGTAGGTGTGGTTGTAGGGGAGGACGGAGAGGCACCTCTCACCGAGGTAGGTGACCCTGCGCGCCTCGCAGGCGCAGCTGAGAAGAGCCTTGCGGGAGAGCATGACACCCTTGGCCACTCCGGTCGTTCCGGAGGTGTAGACGATGTCGGCAAGCGCCTCGCTGTCGGCGGTGACGGACAGATAGGTCCTGTCTCCCTCCTCGAAGAGCTGCGCTCCCTTTTCGAGGAGTTCGTCTAAACTGAGGAACCTTCCTTCGGAGGGCAGAGAGGGATCGAAGCACACGAAGTACTCGATGTCGGGCATCTCCGCGGCGCGCTCCCTGAAGTGCTTCTCGTATCTGCGCGTGAAGAACACGGCGTCGCTGTCGCTGTGGGAGAGGACGTTCATGATCTCATCGAAGGTGAGCTCCTTGTCCACAGGAACGACGACATTGTCGGACGCGAGCACGGTGAAGAAGCTGAGGAGCCAGGGATAGCAGTTGTCGCCGAGCACGGCGATGTGCTTCTTCCTGAGGCCCATGGCGCAGAAGGCTGTGCCCAGCACGTTGACCTGGTCCCTGAACTCCCTGCGGGTGACGGTGACGTCCATGCCGTCCTTCATGAAGCTGAAGGCGGCCTTGTTCGGGAACTTCTGCGCCTGCACGTCGAGCAGGTCCTTGAAGTCCTTCGATATCTGCACGTCCTCGTAGAGAGGATAGTTCTTTTGCATATCTGTATTCTCCTGTATAGCTCTGAGCTGAAATCGCAAATGACATAAAATTATATCACGTTACGGGGATATATCAAACGGAAATCGACAAATAAGAAACATCTGAGGCAGTTCTTCCCGGGCTCCGCGCGATTGACAAATAAGCCCTCGCAAACTAATATATAAAAGCAATCATTTGCATTTCAGCGCTTTTTAGCAGAAAAGGAGATAATCATGAAAGAAGGCGGATTCTTCAGCGAATTCAAGACATTCATCTCGCGCGGAAACGTCGTCGACATGGCCGTAGGCGTGGTCATCGGCGGCGCTTTCACAGCGATCATCAACTCGCTCGTCAAGGACCTCTTCATGCCGCTCATCGGCATGATCACCGGAGGCATCAACTTTGCCGAGCTCAACGTGACCATCCCCGCGAAGGTCGAGGGCGCCGAGCCCGTGGTGCTCGCTTACGGAAGCTTCATCCAGGCCATCATCAACTTCCTGCTCGTCGGATTCTGCATGTTCATCGTAGTCAAGAACATGAACAGGATGAAGAAGAAGGAAGAGGAAGCCGCTCCAGAGCCCGAGGCTCCGGCCGAGCCCGAGATCCCCGAGGACATCAAGCTCCTCACCGAGATCAGAGACCTGCTCAGCAAGTAGCGGAAAGCCTTATCACAGCGCGGTAAGCCGCGCTGCCCACCCCACATACCGGACGAATACTTTTGCAAGGAGTTATATCAAATGACGCTGGACGAACTCAGACAGGGAGTTTCGGCGGTCATCGTCTCAGTCGGCGGAGAGGGAGCTCACAGGCAGCATTTCCTGGACATGGGAGTCATTCCCGGCGCGAGCCTCACTATGGTGAAGCCCGCCCCCATGGGCGACCCCATAGAGTTCAGGATACATGGCTATGAGCTCACTCTGCGTCTTGAGGATGCCGCGAAGATAGAGATCAGCATCGAGGAACCTGAGGAAGGCTCCCCGGCAGGCGAGGACGGCCTGCAGCCGGACGAGAGCGCCGCGAAGGGCATAGAGCACCCCGGACTCGGAGAGTTCGGAAAGAGCCACGCCACCGACGCGGGCGAGCCCGTCCCCGCCGGGACCGTGCTGCGCTTCGCGCTTGCGGGCAACCAGAACTCGGGCAAGACAACTCTCTTCAACCAGCTGACCGGTTCCAACCAGCACGTCGGGAACTTCCCCGGCGTCACCGTCGACCGCAAGTCGGGGCAGATCAAGGGCTATCCCGACACAGAGCTCACGGACCTTCCGGGCATATACTCGCTCTCCCCGTACACCGAGGAGGAGGTGGTCTCCAGGGACTACATAGTGCGCGAGAAGCCCCACGGGATCATCAACATACTCGACGCCACCAGCATAGAGCGAGGTCTCTACCTCACGATGCAGCTGATCGAGCTCGGCATACCCATGGTGCTCGCTCTGAACATGATGGACGAGCTCGAAGGCAACGGCGGAAGCATCGACATCAACCTCATGGAGAAGATACTCGGCATCCCGGTGATCCCCATCTCCGCTATCAAGGGGCAGGGCATCAGCGAGCTGACCGAGCATGCCGTGCACGTCGCGCGCTTCCGCGAGAAGCCCGGTAGGATAGACTTCTGCGACGAGAAGCAGCACGGCGGCGCCGTCCACAGGAGCATCCACGCCGTGAGCCACCTCATAAGCGACCACGCCGAGCAGGCGGGTCTTCCGGTGCGCTTCACCGCGACAGACCTGCTCAGCGGAAACACCGCCTATCTCCCCGAGCTCAAGCTCACGCAGAACGAGGATGAGATGCTCGAGCACATCTGCGTGCAGATGGAGGAGGAGAGGGGACTCGACAGGTCCGCGGCCATCGCGGACATGCGCTTCTCCTTCATACAGAAGCTGGTCAAGGCCACCGTCAGAAAGCCCCGCGAGAGCAAGGAGCGCATACGCTCCGAAAAGCTCGACAGCGTGCTGACCGGAAAACACACCGCGATCCCCGTGTTCGTGCTCATAATGGCGGCGGTCTTCTATCTGACCTTCGGGCTCATAGGAGTCTGGCTTCAGGACATGCTCGCCGCGCTCATTGACAGGGGCGCCGAGCTCACGGCTGACGCTCTGGCCGCGGCCAACGTCAGTGAGGGGCTGACCTCGCTCATCATCGACGGCATCTTCGCGGGCGTTGGAAGCGTCCTCAGCTTCCTGCCCGTCATAGTCGTGCTGTTCTTCTTCCTCTCGCTGCTCGAGGATACGGGCTACATGGCGAGAGTCGCGTTCCTCATGGACAGGCCTCTGAGAAAGCTCGGCCTCTCCGGCAGGAGCATAGTGCCGCTGCTCATAGGCTTCGGCTGCTCCGTCCCCGGCGTGATGGCGAGCCGCACCATGCCCTCCGAGAGGGACAGAAAGCTCACCGTCATGCTCATACCCTTTATGAGCTGCACGGCCAAGCTGCCTATCTACGGCTTCCTCACCGCAGCGTTCTTCCCCAAGTACAGCGGGCTCATCATAGTGGGGCTCTACCTGCTCTCCATGCTGACAGGCATACTCTACGCCGTGCTGCTCAAGAACACCATGTTCAGGGGAGAGGCGATACCCTTCGTGATGGAGCTTCCGAACTACCGCATGCCCTCGGCCAAGAACGTGCTGCAGCTGCTCTGGGAGAAGGCCAAGGACTTCATCGAGAGGGCGTTCACCATCATCTTCATGGCCTCGATAGTGATATGGTTCACCCAGTCCTTCGACATGACCATGCACATGACGGACGACTCCTCCGTGAGCATACTCGCCGTGGTGAGCGGGATCATCGCTCCGATCTTCGCGCCGCTCGGACTGGGCGACTGGAGGTTCTCCACTGCCATAATCACCGGCCTGCTCGCGAAGGAGAGCGTGGTCTCCACGCTCGAGATCCTCTTCGGAGAGGGGACGACCATAGCCGCGGCAGCGGGGCTTCCCGCCGGCGCCGCGCTCCTGGTCTTCTGCCTGCTCTACACGCCCTGCGTAGCCGCGATAGCCGCGGTCAAGCGCGAGCTCGGAGGGAAGTGGGCCGCGGGCATAGTTGCCGCCCAGTGCGCCATAGCCTGGGTCGCCGCCCTGATAGTAAAGCTCCTGGTAGCCGCGCTGATTTGAGAATAGATTCAGAGAATTTTCGAAAAAGCACTTTACAAATCCGGTACCCGGTGCTAATATATCACCGTTGCGACACGCAGCGCGCGGTATTGGCGGAATTGGCAGACGCGTACGGTTGAGGGCCGTATGGGTAACTCCGTGGTGGTTCAAATCCACTATACCGCACCAACGGACCCGCTCCCAATGGGAGCGGGTCTTTTCTCGCTTTTTGACGGGCTTTCACGGCGCGGGAGCCGCATAGGGCCGCAGGCAGCTCGCTTATGCGCACGGCGGGCCATAGGGACAGACCTGTCACTGAGGCGAAGGCAGCTCAGTTTGATTGAACGCCGCGCCGCGCTTTGCTATAATGATTGACGATAGAACAGGCTATATGCGCGGCGGGACCGCGCGATAACAGACCGGATGCGCGGAAGGACCGCGGGAGATAATTTAATGGACTTGAAAGACCTTATAAAGACAGCCGAGAGCGGCGGGCACCTCTGGATGAGCGAGCTCAGAAAGGAGTTCGACGTCTACTCAAACGAGAAGCTGGTGCTCAAGGCCGTGCTCTTCGACTGCACCACGAGAGACCTGGAGCTACGGCTGCCCAGGCCGGAGAACGAAAGTGAAGAGGAGTTCCTCAGGGATTATACTGCCAGGAACATCTTCAACATCCTTTCGGTGCTCGGAGGCCAGTCGATGAGCCTCTACTACAGGCGGGATCTCGAATGGCTCGACAAGCTAGTGCAAAGCGCCGTCAGCCTTGTGAAGGAGCATCCCGGCTACTCGAAGGTCATCAGCATAAACAACAACATGGCTTCCGCCCTGGGCTTCGGGAGGTTCTACTTCTCGATGATCGATCTGAGGGCCCTGGAGCCCGCCTCAGAGGCCGGAAGCGAGCCTTACGAGTTCCTGCCCCAAAAGCTCAGAAAAGCCGCTCAGACGGCCTGTAAGGGGCTTTATCTGGGTCTCGACGTCGGGGGATCCGACATCAAGCTCGCAGCGGCCGAGGGCGGCCGCATCACAGAGCTCAGGGAATACGACTGGGACCCCGAATCCTTCACCGAGGCGGGCATGCTCACAGGCCCCATCCTGAAGCTCGCGGAGGAGGCGGCGCAGGGCAGGCTCTTCGACGCCATAGGCGTGAGCTTCCCCGACATCTGTTGCGGAGACCGCATAGTCGGAGGCGAGACTCCCAAGACCAGGGGCATCAGGGAGGCTCATCCCGGTTCCTACAGGGAGCAGCTCGCTGAGATAAGCGCTCTCGCGGACGAGCTAAGGCGCTTCGCTAAGCCCGGCGCTCCGGTCAGGATAATCAACGACGGCCACATGTCCGCCTTCACTGCCGCGGTCGAGTACGCGGAGGCTGGTGAAGCCGATCTGAGCCGAGGAATCGTCGCGCATTCGCTGGGCACCGACCTGGGCTTCGGCATGATAGACAGCCGCGGAGCCATCGGCGACATGCCCCAGGAGTTCTACGACATCTATCTCGACATGGGCGACCTGCCTTCCGCGGCCATACCCGCTGCCGACATCAGGAGCACATGCAACGAGAACACGGGGCTTCCCGACGCGCGGCGCCTCATGGGTCAGTCCGCCGCGTTCAGGCTCGCGATGAGCCGCGGCATCGCCGGAATGAACCTCTTCACCGACAGCAGGGGCGGCATCGTCACCATCGCGAAGAAGCCCGACATGAGAAAGCCCTGTTTGGAGGCCCTGATGATCAGGGCTCAGGACAGCTCGACTCCCGAGGCGGAGATCTTCAGGGAGATAGGCAGGAACCTCGGCATGATGAGCAGGGAGATGGACTTCCTTCTCGCGCCGGCGACGGACAGGCGCCTGGTATTCGGGCGCTTCGTCAAGCGCCGCGAGGTGTTCGAGCTCATAAAGCAGGGCTGCGCCGAGACCGCTCCCTTCATCGAGCTTGAGGCGGGGGACGAGAGCCTCGCGAACACTCCTCTCATGAGGGAGCTCGCCGCCTCTCCGAAGTACACTGTTGCCCAGTTCGGGCAGGCAGTCGGCGCGGTATACTACGCCGTATTCGCGGGCGGGGCAGACGACAGCGTCCTGCCGTTCTTCAGCTGATACAGATCCGCAGAGATCTTCAAGGAGAAAAGCTATGAAAAGAAGTGAGATCAACAAAGCGCTCAGAGAGATGGAAGCCTTCATAGAGGAGCACCGCTTCCCGCTCCCGCCGTTCTGCGGCTTCACGCCGGAGGAATGGAAGGAGAAGGGGCACGATTACGACGAGGTCAGAGAGAACATGCTCGGCTGGGACATCACCGACTACGGGCTCGGGGACTTCGAGAAGGTCGGATTCTCCCTGATCACCATCAGAAACGGCAACCTCAAGATGCCTGAAAAGTACAAAAAGACCTACGCCGAGAAGCTGCTTTACATAAAAGAGGGGCAGTATTCCCCGATGCACTTCCACTGGTCCAAGATGGAGGACATCATCAACCGCGGAGGCGGCACCGTGCTCATCAGGGTCTACAATTCCACGCCTGACGAGGACCTCGACAGGGAGAGCCCCGTCCACGTCCACACCGACGGCAGGGAGATGGTGGTAGAGCCCGGCACCCAGATAGAGCTGAAGCCCGGAATGAGCATCTCCATACAGCAGGGGCTGTATCACGACTTCGAGGTCAAGGCCGGGACCGGCCCGGTGCTGCTCGGAGAGGTCAGCCAGTGCAACGATGACAACATCGACAACCGCTTCTACGAGCCGGTGGGCCGCTTCCCGAAGATCGAGGAGGACGAGGCTCCCTACAGGCTGCTCTGCAACGAGTATCCCGCGGCTCCGGAGAGCGAAGCTTAAAGCGGAGGCTCATATGTACGACATAACAGCCATAGGCGAGCTGCTCATAGATTTCACCCCGGACGGGAAGGGCGGCATGGTCCCCAATCCCGGCGGGGCTCCCTGCAACTTCCTCGCGGCCGCCGCCAGATGCGGCGCCAGGACCGCCTTCATCGGCAAGGTAGGCGCAGACGCCTTCGGAGCGAGGCTTAAGAAGGTGATGGAGGACTGCGGGGTCGACGTGAGCGGGCTCATAGAGGACGACAGATACTTCACGACGCTGGCCTTCGTCCACCTCTCTGAGGACGGAGACAGGAGCTTCAGCTTCGCGAGGAAGCCCGGCGCCGACATGATGCTCGAGCTCTCCGAGATAGACTTCGGCAAGGTGCTTGACAGCAGGCTCCTGCACTTCTGCGGCAGCCTCTCGCTAACCGACGATCCCTGCCGCGGCGCCGTTCTGGAGACCGTCAGGAGAGCCAGGGAGGCGGGGGTGCTCGTAAGCTTCGACGTCAACCTGCGCGAGCCGCTATGGAAAGATCTCGGCGACGCGAAGAGAGAGCTCCTGAACGGAGTCTCGAGCGCGGACATAGTCAAGCTAAGCGAGGAGGAGCTCGAGTTCCTCGGCTTCTCAGAGCCCGAGGAGATACTCGAAAGCTGCGGCGCGAGGATGGTCATGCTCACGATGGGAGCCATGGGAGCCAGCCTCATGACGAAGAACGCGAGCTGCAGGGTATTCGCCCCGCCCGTCAACGCGGTGGACACCACCGGAGCCGGCGACATATTCGGCGGCAGCGCCATGGTAGAGCTGCTCGCGGCGCAGAAGGATATCGAGGAGCTCGACGAGTTCGATCTCATGCGCATAGGCAGCTTCGCCTGCGCCATGGCGAGCTATTCCACGGAGAAGCAGGGCGGCATACCCAGCATCCCCGACCCGATGAGGTTTATATAAGCGAGAGGTGCTCAATGGACTATTCAGGCTTTTTCACAGATGAAGCGGTAAGGCTCGAGATTCTCAGAAAGAGGGCCTACAACATGCGCTGGGCCGAGCAGCCGGAGGACGTGCTGCCCATGACCGCGGCAGACCCGGACTTCCCGGCATGCCCGGAGGTCGTAAGAGCTATCAAGGACTACGCCGACGCAGGCTACTTCTCCTACACGCCCCCGCTCGGGCTGCCCGAGTTCAGGGAGGCTATAGCCTCCGGGCTCAGGCGCCGCAAGAACGAGGACGTGGACCCGTCGCTGGTGCTCCCGATAGACAGCGCCGCGAGGGCGATGCACGTTACCGCCGCGATGCTGCTTCAGCCGGGCGACGAGATGATAGTATGGGACCCCGTCGACTTTCTCTTCAGGGCGAGCTGCCTCGCCGCCGGCGGCACTCCCGTGCTCTTCCCGACAAAGCTCGGAGCTGACGGAAAGATAGACCTCAGCGATCTCGAGAGCTACGTCACCCCGAAGACGAAGCTCATAGGACTCTGCAATCCCCACAACCCGGTCGGAGCGCTGTACAGCAGGGAGACCCTTGAGACTCTGCTCGACATAGCGGACCGCCACGGGATCTGGATCATGAGCGACGAGATCTGGTCGGATATCGTATACCCGGGCGAGGAGTTCATGAGCCTCTTCGATCCGCGCGTCAGGGGCAACAAGGAGCGCGTCATAGGCATCTACGGCTTCTCCAAGACCTTCGGAGTCGCGGGGCTTCGCATAGGCTGCGTGTACGCCGCCTCCAAAGCCGCCTTCGATAAGGCCGTCGAGGCCTCGGGAGTGCTCTCAACCGCGGGAGGCATCAGCTCGCTCTCCCAGATAGCCGGTACCGCCTGCATGAACGAGGGCTTCGACTACTTCGACGCCTTCCTTAAGCACCTCACGAGGAACAGGGACTACGCCTGCGAGAGGCTGAACGCCATGAAGGGCATCAGCTGCAGGAAGCCCCAAGCCACCTATCTGGTCTTCCCCGACATAAGCTCGACCGGGCTTGCCAGCGTCGAGTTCGCCGATCTCATGAGGGAGAAGGCCAAGCTCGCTATAGTGCCGGGCTCCGAGCGCTTCTTCGGCCCCGGAGCCGAAGGTCACGTGAGGATATGCATCGCGACCAGCTCCGGACTGCTGAAGGAAGGACTCGACCGCTTCGAATACGGGCTCAGCCTGATCTGACAACACCGATCTGAGTGACAGAAGGAGGACTATCCATGAAGAAAGTCGCTATAGAGGATATGGCGCGCATCAGGGCGCTGGGAAATCTGACTCTCTCCCCGGAGGGCGGCAGGATCGCCTTCACCGTAAAGACCGGCAAGGCCGATCTAAGCGGCTACGACACCGATATCTGGGTCTATGACGAGGCTCATGAGCCCGCCCTGTACCGCCTGACCTCGGGCGGAGACGGAAGCGCACCTGTGTTCTGCGGAAACGACGCCGTCGTGTTCTCCGCGGACAGGAGCAGGGAAAAGAAGGATGGCCCAAAGCTGAAGACGGCTTACTACCGCATATCCCTGAACGGAGGAGAGGCCGAGGAGCTCTTCACACTCCCAATGCCGTGCTCGTCGCTGGAACCGCTCGGAGACGGCAGATGGCTCGCGCTCGGAAAGCACAGCCTCAGCCTTCCCGACTTCACCAAGCTGGACGAAGCAGGAGCAGCCGATCTCAAGAAGACCCTCGAGGATGAAAAGGACTACGAGGTATTCGACGAGCTCCCGTTCTGGGCGAACGGCATGGGCATAGTGAACAAGTGGCGCGGAGGGCTCTACTTCTGCGGTCCAGAAGCCGGGGCAGTGGAGTTGCTGAGCGAGAGGGAGCTTCAGGTCATGGGCTTCGCCCTCACCAAGGACCGCGCCGCGGCGGCGTGCTGGGGCACCTTCTACGAGGGAGACGTCAACCGCAACCGCGCCAGGCTCTTCGTATACAGCCTCGCGGGAAGCGCAGCGGACATCAAGGCCTCCGCGAAGGAGATCGCTCTTCCCGAGGGCTTCACCATAAGCGAGGCGCGCTTCGTGTCAGGAAGGCTCGTCGTTCTCGGAACGAGGGGTGAGAGGATGGGAAGCAGCCAGAACGACGGAGTCTACGAGCTCGCGCCAGACGGGGCGCTCAGGCTGCTCTGCGAGCCGGACATCACCTTCGGGCCCGTGGGAGCCGACGTCGCCGGAGGAGGCTCGTCCTTCGAGGCAGACGACGCGCTGTACTTCGTCAGAAACGAGGGCTACCGCTCGTTCTATGAGAAGATGGAGCTTCCCGGATGCTCCGTAAGCGTCGTATCCGGCGATCTCGAGATAGTATCCGCCGCCGTCGGCACGGACGACATCTACATGATAGGCATGGAGAAGGACCGTCCGCAGGAGCTCTACCGCAGGAAGGGCGGAAAACTCGAGAAGCTCTCCAGCTTCAATGAGGACTACGTGAAGGAACACGAGATAGCCTCAGCCGAGCATTTCGTCTTCAAGGACCGCGAGGGCACCGAGATCGACGGATTCATCCTGAAGCCGGCAGGCTTCGACGAGTCAAAGAGCTATCCGGCCATACTCAGCGTCCACGGAGGTCCGCGCTCGGCTTACGGACAGGGCTTCTTCCACGAGTTCCAGTACTGGGCGGGCAGGGGATACGTGATCTTCTTCTGCAATCCTCCCGGATCCTCAGGCAAGGGCGACGCCTTCGCCGACATACTGGGCGAAAAGTTCGGCGTGAGGGACTTCAACGCCGTCATGGACTTCACGGACGAGGCGCTGAAGAGGGTACCGCAGGTCGATCCCGCGAGGGTCGCCATGACAGGAGGCAGCTACGGCGGCTTCATGGCCAACTGGATCATAGGCCATACCGACCGCTTCGCCGCGGTCGCCTCCTGCAGGAGCATCTCCAACTACGTGAGCAAGCTGCTCACCACCGATATCGGCTACTACCACAACGCCTCCCAGATGGGCCGCGACCCCTGGAACGGAGCCGCGATGCTATGGGAGCACTCGCCGCTGGCCTACGCCGACAGGGTCAAGACTCCGACGCTCTTCATACAGAGCGACGAGGACTACCGCTGCTGGATGGGAGACGCGCTGCAGATGCTGCAGGCCCTGCTGCTGCACGGAGTTCCAGCGCGCATGTGCCTGTTCCACGGCGAGAACCACGAGCTTTCTCGCAGCGGCAAGCCCAAGCACAGGGTGCGCAGGATAAAGGAGATCACCGAGTGGTTCGACAGGTGGACCGCGGAGAAGTAGAGGCTAATAGAGACGATAACAAAAGACCCCGCGCATGACGCGGGGTCTTTTCAATTGACGATCTAAGCTCTCGTCCTGAGCAGGTACACAGCCGTAAGCATCAGCGGATAACTGGCGTAGAAGACGTAGCGCAGCCACAGGGCGTTGGGCCCGCGCTCGCCGGTTGAAAGCCAGCTCAGCAGCACGGCCGCCGCGATGTAAGGCGCCGCGTCCGGAAGGGCTATGGCGCAGAGGGCGAAGAAGCCGGCGAACTGGAACAGCCTCGGATAGCTGAGCTCCTGCGATATGCAGAACACGTAGGGTATGGCTACGGCGAAGGGAGAGGGCTCCACGTTCGCCGTCCTGCATATAAGGATCGACACGGCGATCACGGCGGCGTCCGTGAGCAGGCTAACCACGGAATTGTCCGCGGCCTCCTTGACGCTGTCACATACGTACATGCCGCAGAGCGCGATCAGAAGGGCGAATATCGCGTTCTGACCGTGCGAGCTCACAGGGTAGCCGTAGTGAAGCAGATCGAAGGGTATCTCCGCGATGAGGGCGAATATCAGCAGCCTCTTGGCGTAGAGATAGCGGTCCGAGCTCATCAGGTATCCGTTGGATAACAGAAATGAGAATATCGTAAACGCAAACAGGGCGCAGCCCTCCGCGAAGCTCAGCTGGGCGGAATGAGCCGGCTGGCCTCCGCCCATGACGACGCAGACCGCGGCCGCCGCGAAAGCGAGAGCCCTCAGGCTGAACGAGTTTATGAGGTTTTTCAGCGCTCTGCTTCTCTTCAAATTAGGCTCCGTCTATCGATGCTTACAGTGCTTATTATTCCTGCTTTCCGCGGCTTACAGGATGTTGATCCCGGCCTGCCTGCAGCGCTCTCTGGTCTCGTCGTCCCATACGGAGGACTGGACCTCGCCGATGTGCGCGTTGCCCATAAGCAGCATGCAGAGACGGCTCTGGCCGCTTCCGCCGCCGATAGTGAAGGGAAGCTCGCCCGCGAGCAGGGCCGTGTGGAAGGGAAGCTCGCGCCTCTCCT
>JAEENW010000105.1 GCA_016283945.1 Bacillota bacterium | reverse complement strand
ATTTTGGCGTTGCTGCGGCAAGAGCCGTTGCATCGGGGGAATGTGAGAGAGGCATCGTGGTATGCACCACGGGAATCGGCATCAGCATTGCGGCAAACAAGGTAAAGGGAATTCGTTGTGCGCTTTGCAGCGACACGCTGTCCGCAAAGATGACGAGACTGCATAATGACGCAAACATGTTGGCGCTCGGCGGCGGAATGCTTGGTCCGAACCTGGCCATGGACATCGTGGATACCTTCTTGGACACGCCTTTTTCTGGCGAGGAAAAGCATGCGAGAAGAATCCGCAAGATTGCACAGATTGAGGAGTAAAAGCTCCTGGCGTGCTTCACTTTATTACCGCAAGAACTTTACAAAAGAAAGAGAAAAAACGGAAAGATAAAGGTTAGGAGGATACGAAATTATGGGTAAGGTTGTGATTATGGACCATCCGCTGATTCAGCACAAGATTGGACTTATTAGGAGAATCGACACGGGTACGAAGGATTTCAGACAGACGATCAGTGAGATCGCCATGCTGATCTGCTACGAGGCAACTCGTGACTTAAAGCTGGATGAGGTCGAGATTGAGACGCCCATCTGTAAGACGACGGTAAAGGAATTGAAGGGGAAAAAGATGGCCATCATCCCCATTTTGCGCGCGGGTCTTGGCATGGTAGACGGCATGCTCAGCCTGATCCCGGCTGCAAAGATTGGTCACATCGGCCTTTACAGAGATCCTGCAACGCTTGAGCCCGTGGAATATTATTGTAAGCTGCCCGCAGACTGTGCGGAGAGAGAGGTCTTTGTCGTTGATCCCATGCTTGCAACGGGCGGATCCTCCGTGGCAGCCATTCAGATGTTGAAGGACAAGGGCTGCAAGAGCATTCATTTCATGTGCATCATCGCGGCTCCCGAGGGCATCGAGTTCCTGCAGAAGCACCACCCCGACGTCGACATCTACATCGCCGCAAAGGACGCCTACCTCAACGACACCAAGTATATCGTCCCGGGCCTCGGCGACGCCGGCGACAGGCTCTTCGGAACCAAGTAAGAGCCCCAAAGGCTTGACAAGCCGCTCTTCAGCGATACAATAAACATATTATGAGAAGACATTTCGTTTTGCAGGTGATCTATTACGCTTATCCCAGCCGCTGCGGCTACGGCCTCAGCGGGACAAAGCATGCGTAAAAACACTGCGGAACGGTCTTTCGCCTGAGTTTGCGAGCGGTCCTGTTTCAGCAGGACCGCTTTTTGAAAGCTCCGCGCGGATGGAAGCGCGGAAGGGCGGCAGGTCAGACCATTACTTTTAGAAGGAGAATAGATATGTTCAAGATCCCCGACAACGTCAGCCAGCACGAAAACGTTTACGACGTGCTCAAGGAGCGCGGCTTCATCGAGCAGACCACCGACGACGAAGGCATACGCGAGCTCCTCGGCAGGGAAAAGGTCAAGTTCTACATAGGCTTTGACGCTACCGCCGACTGCCTCCACGTGGGGCACTTCATGCAGGTCATCATCATGATGTACATGCAGAAGTACGGCCACACCCCCGTCGTCCTCATCGGCGGCGGTACCACGATGCTCGGAGATCCGAGCGGCCGCTCCGACGCCCGCCCGATGATGAGCGTGGAGCAGATCGACGCCAACGCGCGCGAGTTCAAGAAGCTCTTCGACCGCTTCATCGTCTTCGACGAGGACTGGAAGCACATCCAGGGCGAAGGCGTGCTCGGCAAGGGCGGCGAGAACAAGACCCCCGAGCCCGGCAAGGCCATCTGCGTCAACAATGCCGACTGGCTCAGAGACCTCAACTACCTCGAGTTCATCCGCGACATAGGCTCCAAGTTCTCCGTCAACGACATGCTCAGGGCCGAGTGCTTCAAGCAGCGCATGGAGAAGGGCCTATCCTTCCTCGAGTTCAACTACATGCTGCTCCAGGCATACGACTTCTACGTCCAGGCCAGAGACTTCAACTGCAAGATCGAGTTCGGCGGCAACGACCAGTGGTCCAACATACTCGCCGGCCGCGACCTCGCCCGCAGGCTCCTGGGCAAGGACGACTACTTCGGCATGACCTTCTCCCTGCTCACCAAGTCTGACGGGACCAAGATGGGCAAGTCCCAGAAGGGCGCCCTCTGGCTCAACGCCGACAAGTGCAGCCCCTACGACTTCTACCAGTACTGGAGGAACGTCGAGGACGCCGACGTCGAGAAGTGCCTGAGGATGCTCACCTTCCTGCCCATGGACGAGGTCAGGAGGCTCGGAGCGCTCAAGGATTCCGAGATCAACCACGCCAAGGAGGTCCTCGCCTTCGAGGTCACCAAGCTCGTTCACGGCGAGGCCGAGGCCGAGAAGGCCCAGCAGGCCGCAAGAGCCGCCTTCGGCGGACAGGGCGCCATGGACAACATCCCCACGAAGAAGATCGACGTTCCGGTCGAGGGCATGGGAGTCGTGGCTCTGATCAGGGCCGCGGGCCTCGTTCCCTCCAACGGAGAAGGCTTCAGGACCATCGAGCAGGGCGGACTCACCATGAACGGCGAGAAGGTCACCGACCCCAAGATGACCGTGACCCGCGAGATGTTCGGCGAGGACGGCATCATCTTCAAGAAGGGCAAGAAGACCTTCCTGAAGGTGGAGCTGTAGAATAAAGCAGACGCGCGGCGCGCCTTCGGGCGCGCCGTTTTATTCGCTTTTCAGGCGGGCGACGCAGGTGCCCTCAGGTGACAGACATGCAGTACGAGATCAAAACTATCAAGACTCCGGAGCTTCAGATGTGCTACTTCCGCTTCGGAAAGGACGGCGCGAGGCCGCTCGTCATCATCCCCGGCCTCAGCACCTCGAGCGTGATGGGCTCGGCCGGCAGCGTCAGGCTGCGCCACGCCTCGCTCGCGGAGGAGTTCGACATCTACGTCTTCGACAGGAGGCTGGACATGCCGCAGGTCTATACGGTCTATGACATGGCCCGCGACACCGCTGCCGCCATGGACGCGCTCGGCATCGAGGACGCCTTCCTCTTCGGAGTCTCGCAGGGCGGGATGATAGCCCAGGTAATAGCGGCCAAAAGACCGGAGCTCGCCGGCGCGATGGCGCTCGCCTCGACTTCATCGCGTATAAGCGATAAAACCGCGGAGACCGTGGGAGAATGGGTCTCGCTCGCCGAAATGCGCGAGCGGACTGCCCTCATGGAGGCCTTCGGCAGGGACGTCTACAGCCCCGCCGTCTACGCGAT
>JAEENW010000104.1 GCA_016283945.1 Bacillota bacterium | reverse complement strand
ATTCGCGAATAGCCTGTACACGAGCTCACCCGCGTGCGGAGCCTCGGGATAGGTCTCAGAGGCCTTGAAGACTATGGTTCCGGCCTCGGGCGAGAAGGAATCGAAGACGTAGGGACCGTATCCGAAGCGGAGCTCCTCGTCGCTGAGCTCGGCCTTTCCCTCGTAGATGTGCCTCGGAAGCACGCGGAAGGAGTTCATGTTTCCGAGCTCGCGCACGTTGGGAGAGGCCAGGGTCAGGGTTATGCTCCTGCCGTCCTCGGAGACCACGGCGGACTTGTACTTGGCCCTGGTCACCTTGCCCTCGGAGTCGGTCTGATCCCTGAGATTGGCGCTGCCGTTCTCATCCTCGTACTGCAGCGTGAACAGTATGTCGTCCGCGGTGAGCGGCTCGCCGTCCTGCCACTTCATCCCGTCGACGACGGTGTAGATCCAGGTCCTGGGATCGGGGCTCTCCCAGGATACCACCTGCGGATGGAAAGCTCCCTCCGTGTCCTGCCTGACAAGAGGCACGTGAGTTGCGCCGCTGGCGAGCATCTCGTAGTTGTACTCTCCCATGACGGCCTTCTCGATCTGTGCAGTCGTGCCGACGGTGATGCGCTCTATCTCGTAGTCCGGAGCCGCGGGAACTTCCGGGGCAGCGGTCTTGCCGCAGCCCGCGAGAGACAGCGCGAGCAGTGCCGCCAGCGCGGCGGCTATGATTCTTTTTATCATCTTTTCCTCCTTTAAGAACAATTGACGATCTCAGCTCCCTCCTCGACGGTCCTTCCCCCTTCGAAGAGATATATCCTTTGACATACGCGCTCGGTGAGCGCCCTGTCGTGGCTTATCAGGATTATCGAGCCCCCTCTTGCCCTCGCGGCTCTGATCACGGCGCCCATGACGTTGGCCTGAGTGGAAACGTCAAGCATCGAGGTCGCCTCATCAAGGATGAGCAGCCTCGGGCTGAGCATGAGGCACCTGGCTATGCACACTCTCTGCGCCTCTCCCCCGGAGATCTGCGACGGCAGCCTCGCCAGGATTCCGGAGGAGAGGCCCGCTTCCGCGAGTGAGCTCTCTATGAGGCTGTCTTCCTTCTCCCTCGATATCCCGGGGAAGCGGGTTCTCGCGAGTTCCCTGAAGGCGCTGCCGAGCTTTTGCACCGGATCGAGCGCCGCGTGAGGCTGCTGGAAGACCATCTGTATCCCCAGGCCGGCTTTCCTGTCGTAGCGCATGCCGGGCGAGGCTATAGGCTTCCCGTCCAGAAGCACTTCCCCCGCGTCGGGCCTCACGAGTCCGCAGAGCACGCGGGCGGCAGTTGATTTGCCTATGCCGCTCGGCCCGTAAAAGCCGACGAACTCTCCGTCGCCGATACTGAAGGACGCGCCCTCGAGCACGGGCTTGCCCTTGAATGCTTTTTTCAGATCTCTTGCCTCTATCATCTGCTTAGCGTTTGGACCATCGCGCAGCGGCAGCTCCTGCCTGCCAGGCGGATCTCCGGGATCTCCCCTTCGCAGGCTTCACTCGCTTCGGGGCAGCGCCCGTAGAAGGGACAGTCTGAGCCTCCGCTCCTCAGCCGCGGAGTCTCGGTCATCCCGTTCGCAGGCAGAGCGGCGATGAGCGCTCTCGTATACGGATGCGCGGGATCCGCAAGGAGCTTCCCTGCCGGTCCGCTCTCGCACAGGACCCCTCCGCAGAGCACGGCCGCCCTGTCGCACAGCCCCGCGACCGAGATGTCGTGAGTTATCACTATAATAGCGGCGGAAGGGAAGAGCTTTCGCGCGAGCCCGAACCAGGCGGCTGTCGCCTCGCGGTCGAGGCCGTTCGTCGGCTCGTCGGCGATGACCAGCCTCGCCTCGGCACAGGCGGCGAGAGCCATCACAACCCTCTGCGCCATGCCTCCCGACAGCTCGAATGGATAGCTGCCAAGGATCCTCTCAGGCTCGTCGAAGCCGACGAGCGAGAGCAGTTCAAGGCTTCTGGCCCAGGCCTTTTCCCGCGGAAAACCGTTTTTCATCAGGCCGTCCCGCAGCTGGAAGCGCAGCCTGCGAAGAGGCGCGAGCGCCTCCGCCCCGCTCTGCGGTATATAGACTATCCCGCTGCCGAGTATGGAGCGCATCCCCTCTGTATCCGGGAGCTCCTCTCCGAGAAACAGCGCTTCGCCGCCCTCCTGTCTTATCCCGCGCGGGAGCAGGCGCATTATGGACAGCGCCGTCATGGTCTTTCCGGAGCCGGTCTCGCCTATGAGGGCGAGGCTCTCACCCTCCTCCAGCGAGAAGCTCACCCCGCGAAGAAGCGTCCTCTCTCCCTTGGCGAGAGTGGCCTTGACCGCTCCGCTGCTGTATTTAAGTACGCTTTCTCTCATCGCTTTCCCTTTTCCGCGGTTACCGATCCGGCTCGAAACATGCCGGGTCCTCCCGCCTGCTGCGGCGCTGAGCTCAGCCGCGCGGAGCCTTCCAGCTTATCAGGACAGTCCTCATGAAGCTCTCGTCGCTGAGCATGCCGTCCTTCAGGAAACCATCCGCGGCCTTGCGCTCCAGGTAATCCTTCAGGTACTCCCTACTCCGCTCTTCGCTTATTCCGAATATGCCGAAATATATCGGATACTGCTCCAGCATGAGCTCAGCGGAGACGCTGCGTTCGCTGCGGCTCTCTCTGACGCTGAAGCTGAGATCCCGCCCGAGCGCCTTCAGCGCTTCGGCGTAGCGGTCTCCGGGCGTGACCATGCCCCTCGGCTTTACGCCGAGTTCGCCCATCATCTCGCGGCGCCTGAGGTCATAGCTTCCCGGCAGCACGGTAACGATAGCGCAGCTCCCGCGCGACAGTGCCTCCATGCGCAGAAGCTCCTCAAAGCCGCATATCGCGGGGCACATGGAGGCGAAGACCAGGTCAAAGCTCCCCTCGGGAGCGCTGAAATCCTCCCAGGCGGAGCGGACGATTCTGACGCCTCCGCTCCCGCCCGCCCTGCTCTCGATCAGGTCGCAGCAGGCCGGGCAGAGCTCGACCGCGGTCACCTCCGCTCCCCTGGCGGCAAAGCGCAGGGCTCGGTCTCCCATGCCGGCGCCTATGTCGAGCACCCTGCAGCCGGGATAGAGCAGGCCTGACTTCTCCAGCTCCGCCGTGACCCCATCGGGATCGGCCGAGGCGTCGAACGGCTTTCCTGCCTGCCTTCCGGCGAGAAAGCTGTAGTACGGTATCCATTTCCGCGCGTTCGCGGAGCGCTCCACGGGATCCGCGCAGCCGAAGGCTTCTTCCCACTCACACGCTATCTCTTCTCTTGTCCTCATGGAATCGGCGGTCCGGCCGCGCCCTCCTCTCCGGTGCAAAAAATAAAAGCAAAGGCATCGCTCCCCTTCTGGGGAATGAATACCTTTGCCGGTATCTCTGTTGTACTTAAGGGTCGATCCGTCAGCTTGGACGGAGGTCCTCGCGCGGAGCTCGCGGCAGCAGCCGCACTGGGATGCGCGTCTTCCGGGAGCGTGCGCCCCCGCCGCCGGCTTGTGCCGACCTGATAATTATATCAGTTTACGAATGAAACGCAAGAGTTGAAGGAACCGCGCGCCGCGGCAGCGCAAAGCGGGAGCTTCCGCGG
>JAEENW010000103.1 GCA_016283945.1 Bacillota bacterium | reverse complement strand
CCGCCGTAGCCGTTCATGATGTGGCAGGGGTTGCAGCGTATGCACTTGTCGGTCTTTCCGAGCTTGATGGGGCACTTCCTCTCCTCGAGGCGGGCGCCGCGGTCTATCATGAGTACCTTCGCGTCCGTGCCGAGCTTCGCAAGCTCGTAAGACATGAAGACGCCGGCAGCGCCGGCGCCTACGATTATGATGTCATAATCCTTCATGCGGTTTTATACCTCGATGGGTCTATTCCTCGTCCTCGTCGGTGAGCCTGTCGAACTCCTCGGCGACCTTCTTGAACTCCTCGTCATCCTCGATGTCGACCAGCTCAAACTCGTCGTCTCCGACTTCCTTGTATCCGTAAAAGAAGACGTCGTCGCTTCCGTCGTCGGGAAGCAGGGCGATGTACTCCTTGCCGTCCACGTCGAAGGTTCCCATGATCTCGGCCTCTACCTCGGTGCCGTCGTCGAACTCGAGGGTGATGTACATTTCCTCATCATCCTCAGCGGGAGCGTTGTTCTTTACCTGATCTGCCATAGTGTAGTCATCCTCCGTAAATATCAGATATGAAGATAAGTCATTGTATCATGCCGCGCGCCGCAAGTAAAGCGCCGGCGCCTGCGGGTCCCTAGATGACCCTGCTCTTCAGGAGCTTGTCGGCCTTGTCGTGGAGCACGACGTAGCATAGATAGCCGAGACCGTACTGGTTCTTGTAGTCGGTGTAGTAGCTGTTGCCGGTGTTCTCCTTGAAGTAATCCCTGAGATCCGCCTTGCTGACCTTGAAGCCCTCCTGCTCCGCGATAGCCTGGTAGACCATGGTGGTCCTGGCCTGGCTGTCGATGTAGTCGGCGTAGTTCGTGCGGAAGTCGTCCTCGTTGTCGACGCCGAAGTAGTACTGCAGGACATCGCCGAGCTCCATGCCGGAGTTCACGGCCTGGGCGTTGTAGTTCTCGATCATGAGGGCAGCGGTGTGCTCGCGGACCGCCTCGGGGATCTCGCTGACCTCGGCTCCGTCGAGCACCTGGCTGACGGCGTAGCTGGCCTTTACATAGTCCTCGAGGTCCTTGACGGTCTTGAAGCCGTAGTCCGTGTAGTTCTCGGCGACGTAAGCGTCGTCCAGACCATCGGTGAGGGGCTCGCCCTGGATGTAGTTGATCGTGGTGACGAAGGTCGCGTCCTTGCCCTCCAGATCCGGATTGTTGGGATAGGGGGTGGGGAAGGTCACGTTGACGTCCAGGGTCTCTCCGGGCTTGTGCCCGATGAGCTGGTCGAGGAAGTCGTCGATGTAGCTGGTCACGCCGATCGTGACGGTCGTTCCGTTTCCGCCGGTGCTTCCGCCGTCAAACGCCTCTCCGTCGATGTAGCCGGTGTAGTCGATGTTGAGCGTGTCGCCCCAGGCCGCTTCCCTGTCGGTGATCTGCTGGTTAGGAGCGTAGAGGCTGAGCATGTAGTTTTTCGCGAATTCTATCTCCTCGGGATCGAGCTCGATGCTGCTGTAATCGGGGAGCGTGACGTAGTCGAGCGCCCTGACGCCCTCGTAGTAGCCGCCGTCGGTGAGGCCCTGGCTGGTGAGCGGGGTCTCCTTGGGAGCTCCGCAGGAGCACAGGATCAGGCAGAGCGCCGTCATCAGAGCCGCGGCCTTGATAAGCTTTTTCATAGGTCTGTAATCTCCGTTTCAGATTTATTGTTCCGTCTGCGGACGGTATTTCCGCGTATAGTACAAAACTTTAGCGATTATATCACAAATGCCCCGCCAAATGTGAAGAGAAAGAGAATATTTGGGGCTTATGGCGGGGAGAGCGCCGCTTTTTTTACCCGAAAACTGCCTTTTATGTCCGTTTTTTGTTGCTCTATCAAAACATTTCGTATATAATCGGCGCGGAACGAGAACGAAACAGAGTTTAGGCGCCCCAGGGGGGACGCCGGAAGGAGAAAAGAATTGAATATCTTCAGCGTTATCTCACTCTTCGGAGGGCTCGCCCTGTTCCTCTACGGAATGCGCGTGATGGGCGACGGCCTCAAATCCAACGCTACGGGCGTGCTCAAGCCCGCCATTGAGCGCTTTACGGGCAGCAAGGTCGGAAGCTTTCTGACCGGCCTCGGGTTCACCGCCCTCATCCAGAGCTCAAAGGCCACCATAGTAATCACCTCCGGCCTCGTCGGCGCGGAGATCATCACTCTCAGAAGATCCATCGGCATCATACTCGGAGCAAACGTCGGAACCACCGTCACCGGCCAGATCATCAGGCTGCTCGACGTGGACGCCGACCCCAACTCGCTTCTCAATTTCTTCAAGCCTGCCACGCTGGCGCCGCTCGCGGCGACGGTCGGCATGATATTGATAATGTTCGTCAAGGGCAAGAAATCCGACACCTTCAGCGGTATCCTGATGGGCTTCGCGGTGCTCTTTACCGGACTTCTCAACATGACTGCTTCAGTCTCGGCTCTCTCCGAGTCGCCGGCCTTTCTCAACGCCTTCCTCAGCCTCGGCGACAGGCCCTTCCTGAGCTTCCTGCTCGGCATGGGCGTCAGCGCCGTGCTCCAGAGCCAGTCGGCTACCGTAGGTATCATCCAGGCCATGTCAATGGCGGGCGGCCTCTACTTCAAGAGCGTCTATCCTGTGCTGCTGGGCATCTACATCGGTGACGCCATCACCACGGCTGTGGTCTGCAGCATCGGGGCGAAGGCCGATCCCAAGAGGGTCGGAGTCATCCACATCATCTTCAACCTGGCGCAGGTCGCGCTGATCATACTTCTCGTGACAGGCGTCCACGCCCTCGGCCTGATCGACAGGCTCTGGGATACGCCG
>JAEENW010000102.1 GCA_016283945.1 Bacillota bacterium | reverse complement strand
GTCATCACCGCGGAGCTGGAGCGGCTGCACTCCCACTTCCTGTGGCTGGGCATCGCCTGCCACATCATCGGGCACGACAGCCTCTTCATGCATACCTGGGACGACCGCGGGGCGATCATGGACATACTCGAGGAGCTCACCGGAAACCGCGTCAACTACGGCATGGTCACCGTGGGCGGCGCCAGGAGGGACATCACCCCCGAGCAGAAGCAGCACACCCTTGAGATGCTCGACAAGATCGAGGATTCCATGGACAGGCTCAAGGAGATCCTCCTCAGCGACAAGACCGTCGCTCTGAGGACCCAGGGCGTAGGCGTGCTCACCACCGAGGACGGCATCAGGATCGGAGCCGTAGGCCCCCACGCCAGAGCCTCCAACATGCCCGTGGACGTCCGCAAGGACGCTCCCTACTCGTGCTATGACGACTTCGACTTCGACATCGCGGTCTTCCCGACCTGCGACGTCTTCTCCAGAGTCGTGATCCGCGTGCTCGAGAACTACGAGAGCATCAAGATCATCCGTCAGGCTCTCGAGATGCTCCCCAAGGGGCCGATCAACCTCGGCACCAGGATTCCCAAGATCCCCGCGGGCGAGTACATGGTGCGCCACGAGGCTCCCAGAGGGCAGCTCTGCTACAAGGTCGTCACCGACGGCGGAGACACCAACAAGCGAGTCAGCATCCACGTACCGACTTTCAAGAACGCCCCGACCGTTCCCACGATGCTCAAGGGCAATTCCGTTGCGGACGCGGGACTCATCATAGCGAGCATAGACCCGTGCTTCTCCTGCATGGACAGGTAGCATGCACGAGCTCGCGATAACGGAAGGTATACTCGACGCCGCCGTGCCCGCGGCCAAGGCCCAGGGCGCGGAGAAGGTCCTCGAGATCAGGCTCAGGATAGGCGAGCTCTCGGGAGTGATCCCGGAGTGCGTCAGCGAATACTTCGAGATGATCAGCAAGGGGACGATAGCGGAGGGCGCCAGGATAACGGTCGAATACATCCCAATCTCGATAGAGTGCAGGGACTGCGGCTACAAAGGCGTCATGGACAGGAAGCTCAGGCACTGTCCGCAGTGCTCCGGAAGGAACATCCGCATCACCGGAGGCAGAGAGTACTACGTGGACAGCCTGCTCGTCGAGTAGGCTCCGCGGACAAAACAGTCAATAATTATATCTGTGCGTTATATCAGGTGATAGATCGCAAATAAATTGGAGGAGGATACCCTTGAAAAAGGCATCATTTCCGGCCATAGTGTCGACAGCCATAGTGTGCTTCATATTCTGGCTGCTGATCACGGGACAGGTGGCCAGCCTCCTGCGCGGCGAACCCTCGGTTCAGGTGCTCATCGCCGGAGCCATCGTCAGCGCAGCGGCAGCGCTGTTCAGCGCGAGATTCTTTATTCATGAGAGTCCGTTCTACCTCTGCAATCCGGTAAGGTTCTTAAAGCTCATCGCGTACTGCTTCGGAGCGTTCGTCGTTGAGCTGACCAAGGCCAACGTCGACGTTGCGAGGCGCGCTCTCAGTCCCAGCCTGCCGGTCAAGCCCGGCATCGTGAAGGTCCCCGTCGGGCTCAAGAGCGAATACGCTCAGGCCATGCTCGCGGACTCGATCACCCTGACCCCCGGCACCATCACCGTGGACACGGTCGAGGAGGACGGCAAGGACTACTACTACATCCACTGGATAGACGTCGCTTCCGAGGATCCCGAGGAGGCAGGCGAGGCTATCAAGGGCACGCTTGAGAAATGGGTAAGGAGGATATGGGAATAATGAACGTATTCTTGTACGCGGCTATATGCTTCGTGGTCCTCGCCCTGATGCTCATGATCAGGCTCATCAAGGGCCCGAGCGTCGCCGACAGAGCGGTCGCTGCCGACTCTATCGACATCCTCTCCGACATGGCGCTCATACTCTACGCGCTCCACACCGGCAGAGGCATCTATCTCGACATCGCGCTCATAACCGCGGTCCTCGGCTTCGTAGGATCCACCCTCGTGGCGAAATATCTGGAGGGCAAACTATGATCATAGCGATATATGTACTCATCGGCATAAGCATCTTCTTCGCCTTCGCCGGCGTGGTGGGAATGCTCAGGATGCCGGACGCGTTCTGCAGGATGCAGAGCAGCACCAACATCAGCACCTTCGGCGTGCTGGGAGTGATCATCGGAGGCATACTCTACTCCGCGGTCTTCCTCCACAACGCCGAGATGGCGGTCAAGCTCGCCGTGATGGGGATCTTCTACATCGTGACCTCCCCGATCGCCGGCCACGCTATCGCCAAGGGCGCTTATCATCACGGGGTCAAGATGACCAGAAAGTCCGTCTGCGACAAGTACGGGGAGGATATGGAAAAATGACAGCGATATTTTCTCTCAATACTTTAGTCATCGCGGCGATCCTCATTTCAGCGGCTGTGGCCGTGACCTCTGAGAAGATCCTCAGCAGTGTCATCGCCCTGGGAGTCACCGGCGCCTTCGTAGCGCTCGAGTTCATCATCCTGCACGCTCCCGACGTCGCGATCTCCGAGGCCGCCGTCGGCGCGGTGCTTTCGACAGCGCTGTTCATCGTGGCCATCAGAAAGACCACCAAGAGAGGGGAGGAGGAAGAATAATGAAAAAAGCTATCTGCCTCATCTCCCTTGCCGCCATACTCGTCGCGGGATGCTTCGCGATGAACTACAGCGCCAAGGAAGTCCCCATAGCCTACGACGGATCCGGCTTCAGCCCGGCTCAGCTCTACGCTGATCCGAAGGGCTACGATCTCGAAGATCCCGACGGAGTCGCAGATCTCATCGTAAGGACCAACCTCGACAGGACCATGGCCGCGAACAACGTAGCCGCAGTAGTCTTCGACTACAGAGGCTTCGATACCATCGGCGAGTCCTTCATACTGCTCGCTTCCATAGCGGGCTCCTACGCGATCCTCAGATCGTCCAAGAAGAGAAAGGAGGAGCACGGCGATGAAGCTTAAAGAAGGCATCAAGTCCAAGAACACCGTCGTCAAGTGCGGCGCGGATATGATCCTGCCGTTCGCGATCGTGTTCGGCCTGGCCGTCATCCTCTTCGGCACCGTGAGCCCCGGCGGAGGATTCCAGGGAGGCGTCATCGTGGCGTCCGCCTGCATCCTTCTCTACCTCGGACACGGCTACGGAGTGACCTCCAAGGCCCTGGATCAGGAGTTCCTCGAGGTCAACGAGGCGCTCGGCGCGATCATCTACGTGCTGCTCGCCGCATGCGGACTCTTCCTGGGCGCCAGGTTCTGCCAGAACGTATTCTTCGATAACGGCAGCGTCGGAGACCTCATCTCCGCCGGTACCATCACCTTCATGAGCTTCGCGGTAGGGTACAAGGTACTCACCGGAATCGGAGTCCTCCTCCTGCTCATGTTCGGTCTGCTCGGAGGAGAAGATGATGATGAAGAGGAGGCTGAGGAATAAAATGATGAACGTCAACTATATCGCCTCCGTGATCCTCGTCGTCATGGGACTCTACACGATAATCACCAAGAAGAACCTGATCAAGGTCGTTCTCGGCATGGGCATCGTGGACTACGGCATCAACCTTTTCATCGTGAGCGTCGGATTCAACGACAAGGCTGGAGCTACCGCTCCGATCTACAACATGACTGAGCTCCTCGGCCAGGCGCAGGCCACCGGGGTCACCCAGTTCTTCGTGGATCCCGTGCCCCAGGCTCTGACCCTCACCTCCATCGTAATCGGCGCCTGCGTCGACGCGATGGCTCTCTCGCTCGTTATAAAGCTCTACAAGCAGTACAAGACTGTCAACACCGATGAGATAAGGAGGCTTCGCGGATAATGAGTTACATACATTTTCCTGTGATAGCTGTGATGACGCTCTTCATGGGCGCCTTCCTGACCGTCGTGCTCGGCAGGCACAGCAAGGGCGTCCGCAGCTTCATCGCTCTGGCCGCTTCCTGCGTCTCCTTCGCGCTCATCGCGATGCTGGTCAAGCCGGTCATGATCGACGGCGAGATCATCTCCTACTGGATGGGCAACTGGGCTCCCATGAGCGGATACGCGATCGGTATCGGATATGAGGTCGACCAGCTCGGCTTGTTCTTCGCCCTGCTCGTCGTGACCACCATCCTGCTCTCCGCGGTCTACTCCATCAGGTACATCGAGAAGGACAGCAGCCAGGACTTCTACTACGTCCTGTTCCTGATGCTCTCCGGATCGGTGCTCGGCCTCGTGATGACGGGCGACGTCTTCAACATGTTCATCATGATCGAGATCATGACCTTCACGGCCGTCGGTCTCACCGCTTTCAGAAACACCAGCTTCGGAGCGGTAGAGGCGGGCTTCAAGTACCTCGTGATCGGATCGATCGGTTCGAGCTTCACCCTGTTCGGCATCGCCGTCCTCTACGGACAGTGCCACACCCTGAACATGGCCCAGCTCTCCGCGATGCTCTACGGAAACCACAGCCCGGCGACCCTCATGGCCTTCGCGCTGATGTTCACCGGACTCGCGGTAAAGTCCTACATCGTACCTTTCCACACCCCCGCGGCTGACGCCTACACCACCGCTCCCTCGTCCATCTCCATGGTATTCTCCGGAATGGTCAACAAGGCGGGCGTATACGGAATGATCCGTCTGGTGTACATCATCTTCAGGACAGTGGATATGCCCTCCGTGCAGACCCTGATCGTGCTCTTCGGCACCGTGACCATGTTCATCGGCGTCACGATGGCTCTCGCTCAGCACGACTTCAAGAGGCTGCTCGCTTTCCACAGCATCTCCCAGATCGGCTACGTGATCACCGCTGCTGGACTTTGCACCAGCCTCGGACTGAGCGCCGGACTCTTCCACGCCATGAACCACACCCTGTTCAAGGGCCTGCTGTTCCTCTGCGCGGGCGCCGTGCTCCGCTCCACCGGGACCACCAACCTCGATCAGCTCGGAGGACTCTCCAAGAGGATGCCCAAGACCACGCTCTGCTTCCTCGTAGGCGCGTTCTCCATATCGGGACTTCCCCCGTTCAACGGCTTCGCCTCCAAGTGGCTCGTCTATCAGGCCGCCTACGAGAAAGCCGTCACCACTGGGAACATCTTCTACGCCTTCGTGACCGTGACCGCGGTAGTCGTCTCCGTGATGACCCTCGCGTCCTTCATCAAGGTCACCCAGGCCGCCTTCTTCGGTCAGTTGCCCGCGAGGCTCGCTGACGTCGAGGAGGCTCCGGGGCTCATGCTCCTTCCCATGTACATCATGTCGCTCCTCTGCGTAGGCACCGGCATCTTCTACGACAAGGTCTACCAGTACCTGCTCGACCCGGCTGTCAGGGCCGCCTTCACCGTGTCCAACTACATCGACAGGATGATGGGCGACGGCTACGCCGAGGCCGCGGGAGTCGAGGACGTCTTCGCGTCCAACCCGCACTTCAGCTACTGGAATCCGGTCATCTGGCTGGCTCTCTTCGTGATCGTGTTCTGCGCAGCCTACATCTGCGTGGTCACCAGCAAGGGCAGCAGAGGCCAGATCCTCTCCGACGAGGGCGGCGCCGAGGACGGCAAGTACGCTACCTTCTTCAGCGGCGAGAAGGCTCTGCCTTCCCACGTTGCCGGCAGCGACCTCTTCTGGGGATTCAAGACCGACTGGAAGGGATACTTCAGGGTCATGGAAGGCCTGCACTCCGGCATAGTTAACGATTATGCCCTCTACGTCGTAGCCGCAGCCGCGTTCGTCGTCGTGTTCACGTTCGCGTTCCTGCGCTAGAAAGGAGGGAGGATAGAATGAATTTCAGTTTGATCGGTGCACTTCAGATACTGTTCAAGATCCTGATCTTCCCCGGACTCCTGTTCGTGGTCGTCATCGGGCTCTTCCTCGCCGGTATCGACAGAAAGCTCGTAGCCCGCATGCAGAAGCGTGTCGGACCTCCGCTCCGCCAGCCCTGGTTCGACTTCCTCAAGCTGCTGGGCAAGGAGACCATAGTTCCGCACGCGGCCAATAAGGCCGTCTACCTCGCGGCTCCCGTCATCGGCTTCACCGGCCTGGTGGTGATGGCGCTGTTCATCCCGGTATTCGGGTACAGCACCTTCTCGGGCAACGGAGACCTCATCGTTCTCCTGTACCTGCTCACCATTCCGGCTGTCGCCCTCATCATCGGCGGAAGCGCCTCCGGCTCGCCCTACGCGGGCATCGGAATCTCCCGCGAGATGGTTACCATGATGTCCTATGAGCTCCCGCTCATCATCATCCTGCTCAGCGTAGCGAGAAAGGTCGGAGGAAGCGCTCTGTGCTTCTCCCTCGGCCAGATCGTGAACTGGCAGGCCTCCAACGGCTGCCTCGCCTTCCACCCGGCTCTGATCCCGGCCATGCTCGCCATGCTGCTGGTCATCCCCGCCGAGGTCGGCACCCAGCCCTTCGACGTCGCCGAGGCCGAGACCGAGATCTGCGAAGGCCCTCTGATCGAGTACAGCGGAGCTCCGCTCGCGGTCTTCAAGCTCAACACCGCGATGAAGATGTTCATCATGACTGCTCTGTTCACCAACCTCTTCTTCGGAGGAGTGAGCACCGCCAGCCTCATCGGCGCAGGCATCCCCGCCATCGCGCTCGACGCGGTGATCATGGTCCTGATCTGCATAGTCGTTACCTTCCTGAGCATGTCGCTGATCCACGCGATCACGGCCAGGTTCAAGATCGAGCACCTGTTCAAGTTCTACTGGACGGTGGTTGCGGGCCTCGCGGCTCTCAGCCTCGTGCTCGTCTGGTTCGGATTATAGGAGGTGGAGAGAATGCTCAAAAACGCGATAGCAAAAAGCATGATGAGATCCCCGTGGATCTATCACATCAACACCGGTTCCTGCAACGGCTGCGACATCGAGCTCGTGGCGGTGCTCACCCCAAGATATGACGCCGAGCGCTTCGGCTTCAAGCTGGCCGGCACCCCCAGGCACGCCGACATCGTGGTCATCTCCGGCCCGGTCACTTCCCAGTCCAAAGACAGGCTCATCCGCACCCTCGCGCAGGTCCCCGAGCCCAAGTGCGTAGTCACCCTCGGCTCCTGCCCGCAGTCCGGAAACGTCTTCAAGGGCAGCTACTCCGTGGAAGCCCCGGTCGAGAACTTCGTCCACGTGGACGTGGCGATCGCCGGCTGCACCGTTAAGCCCGAAGCCGTCATCGCCGGCCTCTACAAGGCCGCCGAGATACTTGAGAAGAAGAGGGAGGCGATGAACAAATGATATTACCGTTCCTCAGAGAGGCCAGCAAGAACCTCTTCAGCAAGCCCAGCACCGAGGCCTTCCCGGCCGCGCCCGCTCCCGCCAAGCCCAACTACCGCGGCAGGATCAGCTACGACCCGGAGAAGTGCGTCAACTGCGGCATGTGCAAGAAGGTCTGCTCCCCCGCGGCGATAACCACCGAGATCGAGGAGGTCGAGGGCGGTCAGAAGATCACCTATCACTTCGACCTGACCTCCTGCACCTTCTGCGGTACCTGCCAGGACTTCTGCGATGAGAAGGCCATCGTCCTGACCGACGACTATCTGATGGTCGCCGAGAACAAGGAAGACCTGATCGTCAGCGGAAGCCGCATCAAGCCGGTCGTCAAGGGCAAGCTTACCTGCGATACCGCGAACTGCATCTACTGCGGCCTGTGCGCGCGCAACTGCCCCGAGGAGGCCATCACCGTCGACAGGGCGACCAAGTCCTGGACCGTGGATCACGACAAGTGCATCCAGTGCGGCAAGTGCATCAGCAAGTGCCCGAAGAAGGTCCTCTCCTTCGCGGAGCCCGCTCCCGAGGGCGTCATCTTCGGCGAGGGCTGCGTATACTGCGGCATCTGCGCCAAGAAGTGCCCGGTGAGCGCGATCACCGTCGACAGGGCCACCAAGTCCTGGACCATCGACCGCGACACCTGCATCAAGTGCGGCCAGTGCGTCAAGAACTGCCCCAAGAAGGCCCTTTCCATGGGACCCATCGAGGAGTAGTCCAAAAGATCATTGAAGGGAGTGCCCGGGAAGGGCACTCCCTTTGAGTATTTTTGAATCATTTTTCAGGAGGACGCTTATGGAAAGCGGCATCGAATATTTCCGCGCAGGAAGCGAAAGAGAGGCGGTCCTTGAGGCTCTCGCCGGCGCCCGCGAGCTGCTCTGGGAGAATCCGGAGAAGCTCCCCTGGGAGGAGGCGAAGGAGAGCCTTCGCTTCGGGCAGGATGACATAGACGAGGCTGAGGCGAGGCTGAGGCGCTTCGCTCCTCTCATAGAGAGGCTCTTCCCCGAGACCTCTGAGAGCGGCGGGATCATCGAGTCCCCGGTCAGAGAGATCCCAAGGATGGCGGAGGCTCTGGGGCTTACATATGGCTCCGGCTCTGCCGCGAGCGAAACGCGCACCGGAGGCCGCCTGCTGCTCAAGATGGACAGCCATCTGCCGATCGCGGGAAGCGTCAAGGCCCGCGGAGGGATATACGAGGTGCTCAGGCACACGGAGGATCTGGCCGTCGAAGCCGGGCTGCTGAAGGGGGACGGTTCGGACTCTCCGGAGGCTTACGCCGCCCTCGCGGACAGGAGGGACTTCTTCTCCGCCTACAGCGTCCAGGTGGGTTCCACGGGCAATCTGGGCCTGAGCATAGGCATCATGAGCGCGGCCATAGGCTACCGCGCCGTCGTTCACATGTCCTCGGACGCCAAGGAATGGAAAAAGCGGCTCCTGAGGAGCCGCGGCGCGGAGGTCGTTGAATATGACGGGGATTACGCCGCCGCCGTGGCGGAAGGGCGCAGGCTTTCGGACGCCGATCCCATGAGCTACTTCGTGGACGACGAGTCGTCGGAGTCCCTGTATCTGGGCTACGCGACTGCGGGCAGGAGGCTGAAGGCTCAGCTGGACGTGCTCGGAGTCGCCGTGGACGAAGCTCACCCGTTGAGGGTCTTCATCCCCTGCGGAGTCGGGGGAGCGCCGGGAGGCATATGCTTCGGCATCAAGGAGCAGTTCGGGGACCTTGCGCAGGTCTGGTTCGCTGAGCCCGTGCAGGCTCCGTGCATGACGCTCGGCCTCGCCAGCGGGAGGCTTAACGGGATCTGCGTGCAGGACATAGGCCTGAGCGGAGCGACCGAGGCCGACGGCCTCGCGGTGTCCCGCTGCTCGGGGCTGGTCTCCCGCGAGATGAGGCACGTTCTGGACGGCTGCTGCACCGTAGATGATTCGAGGCTCCGCCCCTTCATGCGGGAGCTTTACGGCGCGGAGGGCATAGTCATAGAGCCCTCGTCCTGCGCGGCGTTCAGGCCGCTCGAGGCGCTCGGCGCCGCTGAGGAAGCGGACGCGGCAGGGCGCGCGCCCGCGGGAGCAGAGGACAGTGCCGGCTCATCCGCACCCGCGTATACCGACATCGTCTGGGCCACGGGCGGAAGCTTCATGCCGGACGAGACCGTGAGGGAGCTGCTCGGCTTGACCGAATAGCGGTCCCCAAGCCCGGCCTGCTGCCGGGGCAGGGCGGCCTGCGGCCCGCCTCTTCAGCCCTCGAACGGGAACCTGTAATCCAGGCCAAGCCTGTCCCGAAGGGCAGTGAATTCCTTCTGCAGCGACTCGCCTACGGGAACGCCCTTATCCTTGCGCTCCTGCCAGGCGAGCCATTCTTTTTCTCCGGCGGTGTAGATGCGCTCCGCTCCCGGAGCCTTTTCGGACGCCCTGAGGCCGCGGCAAATCTCGCCCGCGGTCTTTTTGAATGTCTCGAGCCCCATGAAGAACTCGGGGTTGATCACGAAGAAGAAGTGGCCGAGGCGGTACATCGCGTTTTTTCCGTTCTCGTCCTTGCCGCTGAGCGCCTTGAGGAAGGGGCCTCCCGCGAGCGCCGCGGACAGTATCTCAACTATGGTCGTGAAGCCGTAGCCCTTGTAGCCTCCGGTCTCCTCGCCCAGTCCTCCGATGGGGAGCAGGGCGCAGTTTCCCGCGCGCATCTGGCGCAGTATCTCGCCGGAATCGGTCATGGTGCCGCCGTCTTTCGTGACGACGAGGCCGGCCGGGGTCGGCTTTCCGCCGCGCTCGTAGAACTCTATCTTCCCATTCTGCACTATCGAGGTCGCGCAGTCGAAGTTGAACGGGAACTCCTCGTCCGTGGGCATGGTGAAGGTGAGGGGGTTGGTGCCCATCATCGGCTCGACGCCGAAGGTGGGCGCGACGGACGGCCTCGCGTTGGTCCCGGAGATGCCTATCATCCCGGCCTTCGCGGCCATCGTGGTCCAGTAGCCGGCTATGCCGTAGTGGGTGGAGTTCATGATCGCGCCGCCCGCCATTCCGAAGTTCCCGGCTTTTTCTATCAGCATTTCCATCATGCGGTGGCTCGCGACCATGCCCATGCCGTTGTGAGCGTCGATGACGACGGTGGTGGGGGTATCTTTGACTATCTCGACGTTCGTGACGGGCAGCAGAGTGCCGTTCTCGATGCGGTCGAGGTATATGGGCTTGAAGCGGTTGCAGCCGTGGCTCTCTATGCCGCGCCTGTCGCTCTCAAGCAGCACGTCCGCGCAGATGCGCGCGTCCTCCTCGGGGACGCCGTACTTCTTGAAAACGTCGATCATGAAGCTGTTCATGAGCTCCCAGGGTACGTAGGGTCTTGTCTCCATCGTTGTCTTCTCCTTTATGCTTACGCGGCCTGCGCCGCGCTTCGGGTCCTGTGTACGCGGCCTGCGCCGCGTTTGATCTGTCCTCCCGTTGTCTACAGCCTATCCGGGTCCAGGTGCTCCCAGGCCAGATCCATGACGATCTGCGCCTCGCAGCGCTCGACGCTCACGCCTCCGGTGGTCACGATGACCGTGTCTTTCTGGGGCCAGACTATTATGAGCTGAGCCTTGATCCCGTCCGCGCGGAAGGCGCCGTTCTCGCAGAGCCAGAGCTGGTAGCCGTAGCCGCTGCGCAGGGCTTTGTAGTACGGGACTGAGTGGTGCGAGTTGTCGGACTGCTTCTTCGAGCACTCCTCGATCCAGCCCGAGGGGACGAGCTGGGTCCCGCGCCAGCTTCCCTTGTTAAGGTAGAGCTCTCCGACCTTGAGCATCTCGGCGGGGCTCAGGTATAGTCCCGCGCAGCCCATGGCGTAGCCCATCGGGTCCTTCTGCCACGGCGCGTCCTTGATCCCGAGCGGCTCCAGCACGCGGGGCCTCAGATATTCCTCCAGATCCTGCCCTGTCCTTCGGACGATAGCGTAGCCCAGCAGATAGCTGTTTGCGGAATCGTAGAGGAAGCGCTCTCCCGGACGGCGCACGAGAGGCTGCTTCATGTAATACCTCGCCCAGAAGGGGTCCTCGATCTCGCTGCGCTGCAGCGCGCCCATGAAGGCCTGTCCGTGGCCTGAGGTCATGTTCAGAAGGTGCCTGACTCGCAGTTCCTCCAGGTACGGGGAGTGCTCCTCCGGCACGAGCTCGGGGAAGAGGTCTGCGACGCGGTCGTCGAGGCTGAGCTCCCCCTCCTCTATGGCGAGGCCTATGGCCAGCACCGCGATGCCCTTGGTCGCGGAATGCAGTATGTGCCTCGTGTCGCGGTCTCCCAGCCAGCAGTGCTCCGCCGCGAGCTTTCCGCCCGTCATGACGCTCACCGAATGCAGGTCGAGCCCGGCGGCTTCGATGGCTCTTACATAGTCTTTGAGCATGGGGCTTCCTCCGTGTAAGCCGTGTTTTGGCGGAAGCTCCGGACCGTCCGGCCGCCTCCGCCCATCAGTTTAATAATAACACAAGATTTTTTCCATTTTTAAAGTCCTTTTAAGCTCGCTCCGTATAATTGGGACCATCAAAGGCAAACACAGCGCCGCGATGCTCCCGGAAAGGCCTGAGCGGGCGGCGATAGCGAAGAACGGCAGCCTGAAGGCTGCAGGAGGGATAAAGATGAAAGAGAACATGAAGAAGACAGTGGCGGCCTTATCGGCCGCGGCAGTAATGCTGGCGGCTTCGGCGAGCATATACGCGTGCTCGAACGGAAGCCTCGCGGGTCGCTTCGGCGGCGCGAAGGATGCCAGCGTACCCGCCGAGGAGCAGTATGAGGCGCAGGAGAGCGTGAGCGGCGGATCCGCGGAGAGCGCGGCGCCCGAAAGCTCCGGGAGCGCTCCGCAGGAGTATTTCAGGAACGGCTCCATGGGAATGAAGGGTGGCCTCGCGGGAGCGGGGCAGAGTACGGCGTCCTACTCTGAGAGCCCCTCGGAGATAGCGCTGAGCGAGCTCACGAACAACAGCGCCGAGGCGCTTACGGCAGACTACGCGAACGCGGAGACCATCGTTATGAGCGATGAGAACAGCAGCGTCAAGATCAGCTCGGCCGGGACCTACATCGTCACCGGAAGCTGCGCCGACGGCAGCATCACGGTCAAGAAGGGCACGACCGGCGTGGTCCTCGTCCTCAGAGATCTCGAGCTCACCAGCACGGAGAGCGCGGCTCTCTCCCTGAACAAGGGCAGCGAGGTCAAGATCGTCGTCGAGGGTACGGTGAGCCTTACGGACGCCGAGGACATCGCTAACGAGGAGAGCGACGACTTCGACGGCGCCGCGGTCAAGGCGAAGGCCGGTTCGAGCGTCGTGCTCACGGGCAGCGGCACCCTCAACGTGAACGGCAGCTGCAAGCACGGAATCAAGGTCAGCAGCCTCGACGAGGATGACATCGCCGATGGATACAGCGAGGCGAGCTTCATAGTCGACGGGGATCTGACCATCAACGTGAGCGCCGCGGAGGACGGAATGAACTCCGGGACCGA